>JAKOGY010000300.1 GCA_028658405.1 Dolichospermum sp. ST_sed8
GCCTACTCTTTAACACCATTGATTTTATATGTTTTTATTTTTCCAGGTAGTGCGGGCATCTTGCCCGCTTTTGCAACAATCATATAGTTAGCCTACTCTTTAACACCATTGATTTTATATGTTTTTATTTTTCCAGGTAGTGCGGGCATCTTGCCCGCTTTTGCAACTACTCTTTAACACCAGGGAGCAAGATGCTCCCACTACTTTCAATAATTATAATCATATAGTTAGCCTACTCTTTAACACCAGGGAGCAAGATGCTCCCACTACTTTCAATAATTATGATGCTTAAAATAAATTCATTATCCACAGGGGTATCATCAGAATCGGGTAATTCTGCCGATGAAGGTAGGCATTCTAAGAATTGTAGTTATTTATACATAACTGTTAAGCGAAGATAAAATACTGTTACTACAAGCTAACGCTCACATCAAATTTTAGCAAATAAATACTACAATGATTGAAGAAGCAATCTTTTGGTGTAATCGTGATGCAATCAATTTTCTGGAGTATAGAAGAAGTAGCTATTCGAGCTAAACAGTTTTATGAAAACGTTATTCGCCAAAATGTCGAGTATGGTGACAATATCGGTAAGATGATTGTGATTGATGCAGAAACTGGTGAATATGGAATTGATCCAACTGGTGTAGAGACAGCGTTAAAGTTAAAACAGAAAAACCCTAATGCTAGATTGTTTACTATACGGATTGGTTACGATGTTGCTGTAAGTTTTGGTGGTGCAATAATGGAGCATACATCTGAATGATTTATGGAAAAATTAGCGATGGTAGGGCAATAATTCCAGTGGTTTTTCGTTTACCTTCGCAGCCAGATTTTAATTTAAATTTTGTCATTGATACTGGATTTAATGACCATCTTACTTTACCACCACAGGCAGTTAGTGCGATGAATCTTCCCTTGTATTCTAGTACCGAAGCCAGATTAGCCGATGGTACTCAAGCTTTATTATCTATACATTTGGCAACAATTGTATGGGACGGTGTAGAAAGATTAGTTCCAGTTTTAGCTGCTGGCTATAAACCTTTAGTAGGAACTTCTCTGATGGCAGGATATCATCTAGAAATTGATTTTCAAGATAATGGTTTAGTTTCATTAGAAAAACTTTAATCGAGTAGTTACGATTGTAGTCAAATATAAATTTTGGAAAAATTGCTATTTTAAAAAATGTTCGGTAGTGGGAGCATCTTGCTCCCTGGATGATGAACAACAACCCTGGATGATGAACAACAACCCTGGATGATGAACAACAACCCTGGATGATGAACAACCCTAACCAGGCTTACAGCAATTCTCGTTCTCATGAAATAGAATGGAGGGCGCAGGCCCTGCGCCCCTACGGGTTTGGCGATAAAAAACTGTACCTCATAACATCAGGAAGTGCTGTAATCATAAAATAATACAAACGCGAGCAAGATGCTCGCACTACAAATATGATAATCAAATGTTATCAAAATAAATTCATTTGTCCCCCCTGATTATCTAATGGTATCTCAGTTTGTTGATAGGAAACTTTGGCTTTAATTTCATCCATTGCTAACCACAAATCTAATAATGCTTTCTCTTCCAAAATACGTTTCTTTTCATCTTTGATGTGGGGAATTACTTTTAACGCTACTTCAAATGTCCGCATAAAGGAATCATTGCTAACTAATCCTGTATTTTTCAGAAATCTCCGCACTGGTTCTGTATTTTCTTCTGCTTGGTAAATGGCAATAATGGCGTGAAGTCCATCTACTAAATATCTGCCAGAAAATTCTGTATCAATGGTAGAAAAGGCGCGTTTTTTTAACCGTTGTTCTGGGGTGAGTAACTTACAAAAGCCACTACCAGAATCTAGTAATTTATGGGTTTTAACTAAGTCGGAAACATCAAAACCTCCCACTGCTAAAGCTAATTGTCGGGCTTCATCAAAGGGAAATTCCCGCGCTTCAAAGGTATCCCAAGCGAGAATATACCATTGGGTGAGGGGGTCTATGCCGTTAAAGTCTTTACCTGCTAATAGCTTTTCTAGTCGGTATGCGACGATGGTTTGACGCACTTCTTCAAAGGCGGCTTTGGGTTCTACTGGGTTGCCCGCACTGTCGAGAATGGAACTGTAGCGGGTAAATACGCTTAATGCACTACCAAAGGCTGTTAAGCATAGGTCAATACCTGGGGGTTTGACGCGACGGCGGGGGTCTGCTACTCTGTCAGCGGCGGGACGGCTATCTGCTGTTAAGGATTTTTCGATTTCTGGGGCTTTCTCAAAGACGATATTACGCACTTCTATGCGGACATCATCCCACCATGCTTGTTCGGCGTTGGGTTGACGTTTGCGACAGACTAAAAGCACGGTGCTGGATACGGCGTTTTTCTGTGCCTGGTGGAGGTTTTGGGGGTTTTCGGTGCTGACAGCCCAGGAAGCGGTGATTTCAAAGCCAGCGTCTATCAGGGACTTGGCTAGGACATCCCATGCACCGGAGTCTTTATGGTTGAATTGGACTGTCATTACGCCGTCGTCCCTTAATACGCGGTGGTATTCGGCGAAGGCCATGGCCATTTTGGCTTCGTAGTCTTGGTTGGCTAGTTCTTCTGGGGATACTCCCATGTTACGGAAGCGGGAAGGGTTGGCGACTGCTTCTCGTTCTTTGTCGGTAAGTTCTAAGTAAAATAATTCGGGGAAGATATCGCCAAGGGTGCGTTTTAGCCAGATATAGAAAAAGTCTGATATTTCTGCATATTGAATTGTGGCGTAATATGGTGGATCTGTAATAACTGCATCAACTGAATTATCAGGAATATGTGTTAAATTATCTGCTGATGCTGAATCTATTTGAATTGATTTTGAATCGTGTATTTCAATTCCATAATTTTCTATTGAGCCTAGTTTAGTTCCAAATAATGCACAAAGTTTAGTATAATCTTCCGCCGATTCTTCTTGACAAGCTCTCCAAAGTTCAGTAGCACCATTTACTTCTGGATAATTCCACATTAAATTCATTGCGTGTTGTGTAGAACTTTTTTGAATACAAGCTCTGGAAGCATTATAAATAACCATTCTGCAATTAGCATCAGCACATCTGTCTAAAACTAAAGCTAAATAAGTTGATATTGCTTGTGATTTTTCCCATTCATATTCAGATTGAATTAAAGTTTTAGCTTCGTTGATAATTTCTACATAAGTTATAAGTGTTAAAAGCTGACGAGGATTAAACATATCCATCCAAGAGGGACAGAATATTCTAATTTGCTCATCTAAGTCTTTACCTTCTGGTATAATCTCGCTAGGTAAAAGATTTTGCTGCTCCCAATTTTCTATATTGGCTTCTATAAAACTTTCAACTTTACTAATTACTTCAATATCTAATTCATTAGGAATTCTAAATAATAAATTACTTTTTCCTTGTTTGTATGCAACTGCATATAATTGATATCCCATCTTTTTATCTTTGGCAGATTGCATAATGATTGAATTATCAATTACATTTCCACAATTAGGACATTTACCAACACCTCGACTAATGGTAGTTGTAGTATCAGGATCATATTCCAATTCAATATTATTATTTGTAGTGCGAGCATCTTGCTCGCTATTGTTTGAAACCACAGGGGATATATTATTTGAATCAATCAGGGAGCGTCTCGCTCCCACTACAGAATTTTGATTATAAATAATTGTATTTCCTTTACCTTTTCTGCCTTTAATCAATTCAAAATCAACCCGCTTATTCTCAGGATTAGGAATTGGCTTAACTGCATACCAATCACTTGTTACTTTTCTAGCTTGTCCTTTTCCTGCATAATTGCTAGTTTTACTTAACCACCAATTAGGACTTAAAGGAACAACAGACTCACAACTTGGACAAACAACAGTATGCGCCCATAAATAATTTTGTACCGTTTCTCCTGGGTTAGAAGGGAAAAATTCAGCCAACCTTTTTTCAGCTTCATCACCTACCCACTTCACCCATTTATCAATATCATGCTGTAAATCTGGTCCAAACTTTAAAGGATATTCCATTGCTGCTTTCATCGTCACCACAGCCACAGGATTCAAATCAGAAGCCAGCACATTTAACCCATATCTCGCAGCTTCAAAAGGGATACTTCCACCACCTGCAAAAGCATCTAAAACTGTAGGTGTGCGAGTTCCCCAAATTTGCTCACAATAATCATGCACCTTCTTAATTCGCACAGCAGTAGGAGGAGTTTTGTAGAGTTTAACTTCCTTCCCTGGTTCTAACCCCAATAAATATTCAAATTCCTCCATTGTCACATCTGCGGGTAACAAAGAAGCCAACACACTAGCACGACTAAAGGACAATGGTTTGCGAGAATACCAACGATGTAACCCCTTAAAAGGATTTCCCCCATGTTCATAGTAAACCTGTTCGTTGAGGAGTTGGACAGGCATTCTTTCTTCTATGAATAAGTGGGGACGTTTGGGGGTTGGGTTAGTCATGGAGGTGTAGATGTGTGGGTAATTAATTGATATATTGTAATAGAAATGGGTGGTTTGTCAATTAAAATATAGTGGTTTGCCAATTAAAATATAGCCAGCGAGACGCTGGCACTACCATATATGTTAATAATGAATGACTGTAGTGCGAGCATCTTGCTCGCTATTGTTAAAGTAGTAGAAGCATCTTATTCTCTATTGTTAAATAATAAGCAGGCATTGTTAAATAATATACGGTAAATTACATAAGATAGAGTAGTGCGAGCATCTTGCTCGCTATTGAATAACATCAATTATCATCTCAATTATTTAATTATCATCTCAATTATTTAATCTAAATTATTTGAGGTAAGCAGATTATTTTTATTGATGGATATAGGGGATATTCGGGTATTAATCTGTTGTGCATTTAATTTAAATACGCTAGTTTAGATACGCTAATTTAGATAAACTAGTTTAGATACGCTAATTTAGATAAACTAGTTTAGATACGCTAATTTAGATAAACTAGTTTAGATACGCTAATTTAAATAAACTAGTTTAGATACGCTAATTTAGATAAACTAGTTTAGATAAACTAGTTTAGATACGCTAATTTAAATAAACTAGTTTAGATACGCCAGGGAGCAAGATGCTCCCACTACAAAATTATTGTCATTTAAGTACATTTAATTTAGATAAACTAGTTTAGATACGCCAGGGAGCAAGATGCTCCCACTACAAAATTATTGTCATTTAAGATTTAAAATCTATCCCATAAAAAAGGATATTCATCAGGTGTATTTGATAATCCAGCTTTAACAGGATTTTGTCGAATATATTCCCATTTATTCATAAATTCTTGTTCATTTCTCATCATTTCATCATATCTACCATCCTGCCAAACCTTGCCAATGTGCAGCATAACATTAGGTATTTGTTTAGCACTATAACTTTTAATGCTATGTAAAATACTGCCGATTGTCCAAAATTCAGTTTCATCTTTTAACAAAGGTTCAATTAATAAATGTACATGATCTGGCATAATTACTACAGCATATAATTTATATCTTTGATTATCAAAATATTTACAACATTCCAATACAACTTGTCGCGCTGCTGGAGTTAGTTCTAATCTTTCCCAAGTTACAAAAGTGATAAAATATTTAGCATGAGGTTTTTCTAAATGGGGTAGTTGTTTTTTAAATTCCATTTTATAAATCTCGCTTTTTTATCGCATATAATAACATAATCACGGGTATTTTACCCTCATGTAGTGCGAGCATCCTGCTCGCTTTCTATATACTTTCTATATATACATTAAATACATAATAGGTTAAGATACAGCACATTCAATATACAGCACATTCAATATACAGCACATTCAATATACAGCACATTCAATATACATAACATTCAATATACAGCACATTCAATATACAGCACATTCAATATACAGCACATTCAATATACAGCACATTC
>JAKOGY010000301.1 GCA_028658405.1 Dolichospermum sp. ST_sed8
TGCAATTAAACAGTTTTAAGGTAACAGAAACAGTGTTGCAAGTCTAAAGAGCTTCCTATAACGCAGTCGTTGCTAACATTACCTCAGAAATGGGAGTTGGTTTCCAGGTTCCAATCAAAAATCTGGTTTCAATTTTAATATCCACAGCGGTTAAAACCGCTCGTGTCGCTTCCCTCTCAGCCCTAAAGGGACTGGTTTCCCGCTTACCGCGTGATCTTATGATTGAGGATTTATTAACTATTGCTCAAAGTCAAGTTCCAGAAAGTCAGCAAGAATTACATTTTCAACTGTTATAAAAAAATCAAAATAATCAATTAAGTGAATCTGATAGATTATTGTTGAAATCTCTGCGAGTGAGTGCTGATTATTTAATGTTGAAAAAAGCTTATACATAAGCACTTTTAAAGTGAAAGGTTTTTCTCTTCCAGATTTTGAGCAATTAGTATAAAAAGGTAAAGTTATGAATATCCAAATTAAACCGGAATTAGAACAAATTATTCAAGCGCAAATTGCAACAGGTAGATATACAAATCCTGAAGATGTAATTAGTAAGGCGTTAAAATTGCTTTTGGAGTGGGATAAGGGTTATCAGAATTGGGTGGAAGAAACACGGGAAAAGGTGGATGTTGCCATTGAACAATTAGATAGAGGTGAAGGTATTAATGGGGAAGTTGTGATTTCACAATTGCGGGATAAGTTGCGTCAGTCCAGAGAGAGATAAGCATGAAAATACATATTATTTCTCCAGAAGCTAGTCGTGATTTATCAGAAATTATTGATTATTTTGTTACTAGAAATATTGATGCTGGAGATCGTTTTGTTGATGAGTTTGAAAAGAAGTGTAAGTATTTAGCTAATTTCCCTAATATGGGGCGTAGCTATGAAAATATTAGGGTTGATTTGCGGGGTGTTCCTTTGGATGGTTACGTTATTCTTTATCGAATTATTAATAGTGGAATTGAAATTGTGCGTGTAGTTAGTGGTTATCGAGATTTGGAATCTTTGTTTCAATGAATAATTGAGAAGCCCTGGCGATTAGAAATCGCGGCTATACAAACGAAGTCCACCTTCGTGGACTAAAAGCAAGATTTTTGAACCCGCGAAGGCGGGTTTTGTCTGTGTAGACGCGAATTATATTCGCCGGGTTATGAATATTTTTGGTTTCGCGCAAAGATGCAAAGTAGCAAAGGAACACAGGATAATTTATAATTATATTTCATTATTTAAGGACTAAATATGCCTATCAAACGTGCAGATGGTATTACTAATGCCGAGAAATATTTAAAACATTTATGTGAATCCACATTTTTATCGCTTTGGAGTTATTCAGGAGTATTTGTTGATCAAAGATCAAAAGGTAAAAGCCACGGTAAAGAATTATGTGATTTACTGGTAGTATTTGAAAACCATATAATTATCTTTTCAGATAAGGATTGTCAATTTAAAAGCAGCGAAAATCTGGATCTTGATTGGCAAAGATGGTTTAGAAGTGCAATATTTGATTCTGCCAAACAAGCTTGGGGAGCAGAAAGACAGATTAAAAAATTTCCTAAAAGTTTGTTCTTAGATTCTGCGTGTACTCAATCTTTTCCTATTGAAATACCTGATTTAATGATAGCAAGGTTTCATCTTGTTGTTGTTGCTCATGATAATTCTATGCGTTGTCAACAAGAACTTGGTGGAAGTGGTAGTTTGATGATAACTTCCCATGTTAAAGGAGATACACAGCACAGCATTCCATTTTGTGTTGGAGATATTGATCCAAACAAAACATTTGTCCACGTATTGGATAACACATCTTTAGACATTGTCCTATCTACATTAGATACTATCTCAGATTTTGTTGATTACTTAACGAAAAAAGAAATCCTTTTTAGATCAAATGTATCTACTTTTGCAACAGGTGAAGAAGATTTATTAGCATATTACCTCCTACATATGAATGAGGATAAAAGGCATGATTTTGTCATTCCTTCTAACTGTGAACATCTGATTATTGAAGAAGTATGGGAAGATTTTGAAAAAAGTCCTTTACGTCAATCCCAAAAATCAGCAGATAAATCAAGCTATCTTTGGGATTGGCTAATTGAAGAGTTTAGTAAGCAAACTCTGAAAGATAAAATATACATTCTTAATTATCCTGATATGAAATCAGAAGAAGCTTTCAAATTTGCAGAAATAACTCTTCGTTTTTTAGCACGAGAGCCTCGGTTGTATAGGCGTGTTTTGGCAAATGCTTTGTGTGAATGGATTGAGGTATTACCAAAAAATAAAAGAGCTACGCGCTATATATTGCCTCCTGAAGAAAGTTGTCAAAAGACTGGCTATGTTTTTCTATTTTTACCACATTTTGAGGAATTCACAGTTGAAGATCATCAAAGAATGCGGTGTCAATTTTTAAAAGATTGCTCCATTGTTTTCAAAATTAACCACCCTCAAATTGAGCATATTGTAGGAATATCTATTAAACCTAATGATGATTATAAAAAACTGTCTCCGATTATTCTATATTTTGATGCTATGCAGTTGGCACAAGAAGATATCAATAAGACAGAAAAGTTAATTCAACTATTAAAAATCATGACAGATTTAACAACAACTGAGTTATATGTTGCAGAGTATCCTTGATAAGTTTCAAAATTACTAATTCATTATTGCATTTCTCTCTTTTTACCTTCTTCCCTTTTTCCTTCGCGCTCTTCGTGTCTTCGTGGTTCATTAAATAAATCCATAACACAAAACGAATGAAGAAAGGGATAAGCAAAAACCTATCTCATAAAAAATTAACCAATTATTAAGTTGCCAAAATATAAAAATTGAATAAAAAATCTAAACCGATGCAAAATCAGTAAACTGTCTCATAGAAGGTGGCTTAAAACCTAAAACAATATCCGTTTTTGGTACTCCTAATTCTACCAACACACTAACTACCCCTTCCTCTGTAAAATCCCTCTGAATCCAAATTTTTCCATCTCTAATATCTACATGAATAATTGTCCCATAAACGTAACTCACATTAATTCATGAGATTAAATTTAAGTAATTTTGGTGCGTTACGCAATGCTTACACACCCTACTGTCTGAATCAGGATTTCCAGGATTTAAGGATGTACAGGATGAAGAAAAAAACTCATCTTTAAAACCTGAAATATTCCCAGATAAATATTCATACAAAATCCTGTTAATCCTCTAATACTGAGCATCCTGATTCAGACAATTAAGGATTTTCAGGATGTAGAAAAAAACTCATCTTTAAAACCTGAAATATTCCCAGATAAATATTCATATAAAATCCTGTAAATCCTCTAATCCTGGGTATCCTGATTCAGACAATTAAGTTAACTGCATCCCTCAATATATTCTACTTCTGGTAGTTTACCTGCTCTATACCTAATTACACGCTGACCATCAGTTTCAAAAACAATGCGATAGTTTTGTTCGGCTTTATTTTTGGGGATAAAAGTTAAATAATGTCCCTTTATATATGTATGAGGTGTAACTTTAATTTGTCCAGGGTAAAGTGATTTAATTCGCGCTTCTGTATCACCAATTTTTGCCCCAGAAAGAGTAGTAATTTTGGGATTGTCTACATCTACTCTAGCAATAACATCGCTAGTAATATATTGAAGACGACTTTTAACATCATCTTTTGTTACCATAAATGATACACCTTTGAGTTCTCCTTCTGTTTGCAGAGAGTAACAACTATCACTTCCAGCATAGCCAATAGATAAACGAGTATTAGCCGCAGCAGCAGCTTCAGGAAGATTCATCCCTATTTTTACTGGACCAATACTATTGATAGTCACTTTGGCTTGACTAGTGAGTTTTGTCTGTGCAATCACTGTTCCGACTGTGACAGCAAAAACTGTGAGGGTGACAGTTGCAAAAGTTAGTAATTTGGCTTTGTTATTCATTTATTTTTCTATTGATGCTGGTGCTATAACGAGTCTAACTTTCATCGTGTATTTTCAGCGATACTTGGATTACATTGCGTAAATCCCTACTGTCAGAATCAGGATATCCAGGATTTAAGGATTTTCAGGATGTAGAAAAAAACTCATCTTAAAAACCTGAAATATTCTCAAATAAATATTTATATAAAATCCTGTAAATCCTCTAATCCTGGGTATCCTGATTCAGACAATTAAGGATTTTCAGGATGAAGAAAGAAAAAAACTCATCTTAAAAACCTGAAATATTCCCAGATAAATATTTATGAAAAATCCTGTTAATCCTCTAATCGGTGGACATCCTGATTCAGACAATGATTTTAATATTAGTGAGGGGTGGGATTAATTCACCTCTCACTAGTTTTCAAACTAAATTAATTGCTAAATTTCAGCTATTGCTCGTTCAATTAAACGTCGTGCTAAAGTTTGCGTTCCTGTGTGTTCATAGTAATTTGTAGACACATCAAGAAATGCGGCTACATAGTCCAATTTATCATCAGCAAAGTCGAGAAAACCTTTGCAATGCCCTAAGACACCTTGGGCTGTTAAAGCATTAGCTCTCACAATACCATTCATCCAGCCTTTAACTCCATCTAGACTATTACCAATAAAGTCTATTTTACCGCCAACACCATTACCAGGGATTGTATCTTGGATGGTTCGGAAAGCTGCATTTTGTTGTAACTCTTGGGGATTCAGTTGACTGACCATTGATAATGATTTATTAATGAAATCTGGTCCAAGAGGAATTAAACCATCCACACAAATTAACGCCACCATGCGGATTAGTGACTCTCCACCATACTCACCTAAAGCAGCAACAAAATCACCAATACTATCTCCAGGAATGCCATTAATTTGACAAAAAGCAATTAATTCAGCGACTATTTTTAAACTCAGATCGATGGTTTGAGCTTTGTCTGGTTTGGGAGTAAGAGAGTTTAAAAAACCGAAAAGGGGAATTGCTTGACCGACTTTATTAGCTAAAGCTGCTGCACCTAAAGCCTTATCTGTACCGTCAACAGTTTGATAAAGCCAGAGAGCGGTTTGATATCCTTGAGATTTGTCGTTAAACAGATAAATTGCTCTTTCACCAATTTGCTGAATTAGGTCTTCGTCAGTTTCACCAGTAACGGTTTTAATGGTATTCACAAAACCAACTGTATTTTGCCATTCACCAGGAGCAACAAAATCTAAAGCATTTAGTAGAGAAATTGTTAAGCCACTGGTAGGAAGTTCATCAACTAACTCGAAAATTGCTTTACTCACAAAAGTCTCCTTTTCTATGTTTTGTATTAACGTCAGTTGTTAGTTAGGAAAGCAGTTAAACTATTTCAAATTTGCTAAACCATCAAGATTAAATTTCTCTATCCATGCTGCGCGATCGCTTGACGTAAATGATGGACTTTTAGAAATAACCTTAACTTGATACTTGTTCACTAAAACAGAAGTTTGGGTGTTACCAACTTTTACTGAAGGATAACCGCCTATTTTCTCGGTGCTGTTAGCAAATTTAGCGGCTGCTCCCGGTATGCTACTAGTATCAGAAATAGCCAGTTGAGCAACTACTTGGCCAGCCTTTTTCAAGTTTGCTTCAGCAAAGCCTTTTTTCTCTTGAGTATAGACACGATCATAGCCATCTCCACCACTGGGGAAAAAGCTATTTAACTTACTACCCTGAGTCGCATTTTTAGCAACAGCCTGTCCGCTTTTTTGCTTGGTACTTGCCTGTTGTACTTGATCAAACCGACTAGGTGCTTTTGTAGTACAAGCTGTAGTCAGTAATACGACTGATAGTAGTAAAGCAGCTAAAACTCTCCGCCCACGATTTATCAACATTTTTGGTTTCTCCTTGATACTTGAGCTTGTGAGGCAATTATCAACTATTTTGTCACTTTTCAGAGGGAACAGGGAATAGGCACACCGGAACAGGAAAAACTCATGTTTAAAAACATGAGA
>JAKOGY010000302.1 GCA_028658405.1 Dolichospermum sp. ST_sed8
GGTTTTAAATAAATCATCAAAATCATCTTCATCATCAGAATCATAGTTCAGACTGATATTTCTTGTTAGTGAGATGAACCAGTCCTTCATGGTGTATTAAAAACTCTTAGATCCCCCCTAACCCCCTTAAAAAGGGGGGAACTAGAGAACTAGAGTCAAAGTCCCCCTTTTTAAGGGGGATTTAGGGGGATCTATAGGTACTGAATACGACACAAAAAAGTTCTCAAACATCCTCTAAGGGTATTTAATTAAAAAATTACCTTCTCTTAACAATACCTTAGCCATTTTTTTGTAGGTTGGGTTGAAGCATGAAACCCAACAAATACCTTGGGGTTGCCTTGGTCCAACCCAACTTCCGAATCAAGGAATTTTTTGATTTGGCTAAGGTATTGTTTCACCTATTAAAAAGGGTATAAATTAGTTTATGTCCAGATAGTTTAAAAATTACTCTTGAGAAAAATCGCAAATCATACACTCAGTGTCAAGAAATTGCACTAAAATCACTACGGCGGTACTCTTTGGGTGTGAGGTTTGAGGTATTTTTAAGTCAGCTTGACGATAAAATTAAGCCACTTCCTGCGGCCTTTAGGCTTACTGCGCTCAAAAATTAGAGAGTTAATCTATGTTTCAGTTGTTAAGCCGGGTTTTGCTATGGCTCCTAATTGGTGTTGTAGCCTATTCTTTGTTTCAAAGATTCAATCCATCAATAACTTTTGTCGGCAGATTTCTTTTAGGACTGGTCATAGTTATTTTAGCTTTAGCATTTCTCAACCCTAGTGAACCAGCGGTGGCTTCTTTGTGGCGGTTTATTTCCTTTCCACTCAAGCCCTTGGGCGCTTCGGTTTTAATGTTGTTTTTAGCTGCTCAAAAAATCAAAGGCGGTGGCATAGATAAACCAGGAGGTTTTCTGCTAGGATGGGCTTTGACAGTTTTACTCCTAGCCAGTACGCCAGCGATCGCTTACTTCTTAGTTAGATCACCAGTTGCTACAGTTGAGGGGATGAACCTAAATCAACAAACTGCCTCATCCACCTTAGTAGCCTTGAGTTCAGCAAACCCTAACTTCACAATCTCAGATATTAGGCAAAATATCATCCCACCTACGAGAGAGATAAATTCTCCCACCGTAGCTTTTAATAGTTTAAATGTGAATATCCCTTCTTATCTACTCCAAAATCCTCAAGCGATCAGCACACGTGGGTTACGGGTAGAAGACTTTGTTCCTAATGCAGAAACACTGCAACTTACTACCCAAGTATGGGAAAGTTATCTCAACCAGATTTATGTTTTCTTACGTGGTCGCACGTAATTATTTTGTCAGTTGTCAGTTGTCAGGTGTCAGTTGACATTATTTTTAATTCCTTCTTCCTCCTGACTCCTGACTCGGTGACTCGGTGACTCCTTTCTCCCCAACTCCCAACCCCTGCATGGCTAAATCTCACAGACTTGCTAAAATCGCCGATTATTTACGCCCCCATTGGCGCGAAACCGTCTTCGGTATTATGGCCTTACTTGTTGTCAATGGGCTAGGTGTCTATATTCCTTTGTTAATTCGCTCAGGGGTAGATACTCTTTCCCAAAGTTTTAGTTTTAGTCAGATCATCCATTATGTAGTCATGATTGTGCTACTTAGTTCCGCTATGTGGATGATGCGAATGGCTTCTCGCATTTGGATATTTGGTGTGGGAAGACAGGTAGAATTTGACCTCAAACAGCGGATTTTTCAACACCTACTGCAATTAGAACCTGCTTATTTCACGGTTAATACTCCTGGGGATTTAATTAGTCGCGCTACCAGTGATGTAGATAATATTAGACGGTTATTAGGCTTTGCTGTTTTGAGTTTGGCAAATACTTTCTTCGCCTATGCTCTGACATTACCAGTCATGTTGTCTCTGAGTATGGAACTGACATTGGCATCATTAGCAGTATACCCGTTTATGTTTCTGATGGTGCATTTTTTTAGCGATCGCCTGCGTGATCAACAAACCGTCGTTCAAGAGCAACTTGCAGAGATGAGTGAACTGGTACGAGAAGATATGAGCGGTATGGCGCTGATTAAAATTTATGCTCAAGAAGCAAATGAGCGTCAAGCATTTAATCAGAAAAATCAACAGCTACTAGCAGCTAACCTTAAACTAGCTAAAAGTCGCAATACCCTGTTTCCCCTCATTGGTGGATTAGCAAGTCTCAGTTCTTTGATCATTATCTGGTTGGGTACAGCCAAGATATCTGCTGGTACTCTAGCAATTGGCGATTTTCTGGCCTTGCTAATTTATGTAGAGCGGTTAGTTTTCCCTACGACTTTGTTAGGATTTACCATTACTGCTTATCAACGGGGTGAAGTTAGTATTGACCGCTTGGAGACTATTCTCAGTGTAACCCCGAAAATTCAAGACACACCTGATGCTATCCATGTGGAGGTAAGCAAACTTAAAGGAGAACTAACAGCAGTAAACTTTAATTATACCTACCCCGGCGTAAATACCCCAGTTTTAGAAAATCTGAATTTTACTATTCACCCTGGGGAAGTAGTAGCCATTGTTGGTCCTATTGGTGCAGGAAAATCAACCTTAGCTAATGCTGTTCCCCGGTTATTGGATATTCAGTCAGGACAGTTGTTTTTAGACGGTGTGGATATTACAAAACTAGCTGTGAGTGATTTACGGGGAGCGATCGCCTATGTACCTCAAGATAGCTTTCTATTCAGTACCACCGTCAAAAATAACATCCGTTATGGTGATCCCATCACCGCTGAAGAAGATGTAGTTTATGCCGCAAAAATGGCGCAAATTGACGCGGAAATTGAGAATTTCCCCCAAAAGTATGAAACCCTCGTTGGTGAGCGGGGAATTACCCTTTCTGGTGGACAGCGACAACGCACAGCTTTAGCCAGAGCCATGTTAATTGATGCCCCTATCTTGCTGTTAGATGATGCCCTATCCAGTGTAGATAATCAAACCGCTACCCAAATTCTCACTAATCTCTCTACAGGGACAAAAAAGAAAACAGTAATTTTTATTACTCACCAACTTTCCGCCGCTGCTACATCTGACCGAATTTTGGTCATGGAGCAGGGGAAAATTGTCCAAGTTGGTCATCATTCAGAACTAGTAGAACAGCCTGGACTTTACAAAACTTTGTGGAATCAACATCAAGTAGAAGAATTACTACATTGAACCAAAATGGATTAATATTTGGAATAATTAACAGTAATATTAATCACCAACTAGCAGAATCTAAAGATGTTTAAAAATTCACACTTGGTAGCTTCCGAGTCTAGTAACTTACTGGCATCTAAACAGCAGAGTCTTCTAGGAGCGCTCGCTATTTTAGTTGTTATTAGTTTGCTAACTTCAGCCGGTGGATCACCCATTGAACACAATGTTTCCACCACATGGGAAGGGTTTATTTGGGGCATAGCAGATCCGGTGATTAGTTTAGACCGTTTTGCAGGTATTGTGGCACTAGGTTTATTCTCCGCTAGATTTGCCCGTGGTAATTGGTTCAATATCACTTTTGTCATTGCTGCTGTTTGTGGACAATTAATTAATTTGTCTCCAGTTATCTTACCAGGACCTGCAATAGCGATCGCTATTTGTACCATCGCTTTAGGTGTGATGTTAGTTACACCAATTCCTATTCATTGGTTAGCAATAGTCATCTTTTGTGCTACTGCTGGCATATTTCAAGGTTATGCTGATGCGACATCTATCATCGGTGCAGAAATATTCACTGTTATTCCTTTTATAATTAGTGTTGCCTTCACCCAAACAGTAATTATTATGAGTGCCAGAGAAATAGGTGTAACTTTCGGCATCAATGAAATTAACCAAATTTTACCGAAAATCATCCGCTTTGCTGGTTTAGTATTCTGTGCAATTGGTATCGTATTTTTAGGCTACTCAGTAATTTAACACAGGGATTGGGGAATAGGTATTGGGATGGGTTAATGACGAATTAAAAATTACATTTACGTAACCATAACGGAGGAATAATTACAACTTACTTTATTTATTAACAAAAATACTGATTATGAAACTATTGAATGAATATTTAGGAATATTACTGTATGATTTTTTCCCAAGATTGGAGCAGACCAGAAATGATTGCCACTGGAGTAGAAGCAAAAATCAGTCGCTTAGAATCTATTGTTGAACAGATTGGAGACGCTGTTCTCTCGACAACTGAGACAATTGAACGTCTTGCTCAAAGAGTAGATTCTCTGAGTGTACAAATAGAAGCCCAAGGAAAACAAGTACAGCAGCAAGGGTATCAAATTTTTGCTTTGTGTGACGCTGTACAAAGTTTAGCTGACTCTCAGAAAGATTCTATGGAGCAAATCGCTCAATTGTCACAAACCTTAGATGGGCTTGTATCTTTATTACAAAGTGAATAATTATAGCAGGAGTCACCGAAAAAGAAGAATCTAGAACGTGAATCAGTAAGTTCTAATTACCTCAAACTTTTAACTTAGTCACCGCAATTTTGCCAGAAAAACATATATCAACATCACTATCAGGAGTTCGTTCTCGTTTACCATATTCTCCTATATAGTAAAAATCATCACCTTCTATTCGATAATTAACAGGTAAAGGTTTCGGACAAGGTTGACAAAATACTACTTCTGGATCTGCTTGTTGCGGTAACAGGTGCGGTAAATTGACATTCCAAAAACATCCCGGTTCTAGGGGAAGTTCCATCAAATCTGTGAGCAATGCAGATGTCCATTTAATAGCCGCATTCCAATCATAATCACGTTTACCCTGACGATATTGGGAAACAGCAATTCCAGGAATCCCGTGCATTGCAGCTTCTCTGACAGCAGCGACAGTCCCAGAAATATACGCATCAACTCCCAAGTTTCCACCAGCATTAATACCCGAAATCACATATTTGATATCTTGAGCAATATGTGATATGGCAACTCGGATACAATCAGCAGGAGTACCACCTACAGCATATTCAACATCAGAACGCCGTTGCAGGTTAATTGGTTGATGGGTAGTAACTTGATGTCCACAGCCTGATTGATGTGATTGTGGTGCTGCAATAATTACCGATTTACTTTTTACGGCTTTGAATAAAGCGGCAATTCCTGGTGCGTCAATACCATCATCATTGGTTAAGATAATTGTCATACTATGTTTGTTTTAATACTTATTATAGCTGTTTTGGCTGGGAATTGGTAAAAATCTTTGTGAGTTCGGGTTGTTTCCTGGAAAATAGAAGTCGAAGTTAGTCAAACCCATAGAAAACGATATTGTATAAAAAAATATAGCTTCTTATGTATATTTACTATTGTATATATAGATATATTCGCATAAAACTAGTAAAGTCTGGATTAGTAAAATAAAGTAATAGATTAAAATACAATTGGTAATTACAAGCAAGTGCCTGTAACTAAATTGAAAAACACCATCTTCGTTGTTTTTAAAGCAGCTAGATTTTTTCAAGCATGATCCCAGATATCAACCATAAAAATACTAATTTAAGCATTTAGGAGATTTCAACCAATGGCTACTATTTCATGGAAAAGTGCTGCTAACGGTAACTGGAATCTGGCAGCTAACTGGACTCCCGGTAATATACCAAGCACGGTAGATATTGCCCAAATTACTATCGCTGGAACTTATACCGTTCTCTTAGATAACGCCAGAACTCTAACTGGTTTAACTCTTGGTGCTACTACTGGCATTCAAACTTTAGATATCAACGGTAATATCTTAACCCTAAACGGTGCAAGTACAGTTAGTAACAATGGTGTTTTAAATCTAGCCAGCGGAACGGTAAATGGCACAGGTGCTTTAACAATTTCCAAACTCAACTGGAATGGTGGCACATTAAGCGGTACGGGTAAAAAGACAGTCAGTGGAACATTAAACCTGAGTGGTTCTCAAACTTTA
>JAKOGY010000303.1 GCA_028658405.1 Dolichospermum sp. ST_sed8
CAGCGATGAAGGCGATGATGAAGCAGGTGGTAGCAGCTAACAGGGTAGGAATCATGAGTACGCCGAACCAACCGATATAAATCCGGTTGTCGGTGCTGGTGATCCATTCGCAAAAGCGATCCCATACGTTAGCACTTTCGCGCTGTTGTAAGGTTGTGGTCATTTTATGATTGCTTTATTTTCTTATGATATTGATAGGTGGTTTTGCCTATCTGTTTACTATATTAGAGGATGAGTTTCGATTTGTAAAGATAATTAAAATTAGTATTAGTTATATCAGTTATATGTTTTCCTGATGTAATCAGATTTACAGAAATTACAACAGAAAATTCACGCCTAAAAATCAAAGTATATATAAGGTAAACTCCCTTCAGGAGCCAATAACCAAACTGCATAAAAGCATAAGGGGACAAAAACAATTTTGATAGGCCAGCTAAATTCTAATTTCAGCTCTTGTTTAAAAGCATAAGAGATGCTCATTATTAAAGCTATGCCTATTAACAAACAAGAGAGTTGATATTGACTAATATTTAAGGCTTCTACATAGACTTTTTCCGCAAATTGTTGATCACCTCCACGACCCCAAAGGTTTTGGATCACGAAAACCGAGTCTTGGAGATTGGGAAGACGAAACCAAATCCAAGATGTGAAAACCATGATTTGTGTTAAAAACCAAGCTAAAATCATTCCTAGAGGGTTTTGCCAAAATAAGTTAAGAATTGTAAAGCGATCGCTCAACACACCTGTAAGACGATGTAGCACTAAAGCGATACCATGCAATAGACCCCAAATAATAAAACCCCAAGCTGAACCGTGCCAGATGCCAGCTACTAACATAACTATCAATAAATTTCCGCAGGTACGCATTAATCCGCGTCGAGAACCACCTAAAGGAAAGTAAAGATAATTACGCAACCAATCACCCAATGTTATATGCCAGCGTCGCCAAAAATCAGCGATACTGGTACTAAAATAGGGAAAATCAAAATTTTCCGGTAAAACTAAACCAAACAGTAAAGCACTACCACGAGCAATATCTACATAACCATTAAAATCTAAATATAACTGTAAGCTGTAAGCAAAGGTAGCTAACCATAAATCGGTACTACCTGCTCTTTGTAAGTTACCAAAACATAAATCTACAAATATTCCCAAATTATCGGCGAAAATACCTTTTTTAACTGCACCTCTAGCAATTAACCACAGTCCCTCAGCAACTCTATCAATACTAGGAAACTTGAGATTATCAAATTGAATTGCTAAATTATGGTACTGAGTAATTGGTCCAGAAATTAGTTTGGCAAAAAATAATTTATATGTAGCAAATTGGATAAATTTAGCAGCAGCAGGAGCGCCACGATAAACATCTATCAAATAGGCAATACATTCAAATGTAAAGAAAGAAATTCCTAAAGGTGCAACTAACTTAATTAATGATTCTGGTGAATTTGTCGGCTGATTAAAAACTAAATTTAGGAAATGATTTATGTATTTAAACCCTAGAAGGATAAAAATATTAAAACCTATGCCAATTCCTAAAAGTTTGAGACGGCGTTGATTCCAGTCAGCTTGAGCAAATTGCCATTCTTCATTAGATAAATTCCAGTTCTGAGAATGCTTTCCGGGTGAAGTATTGCTGCCAATTTCTAATCCTATCCGAAAGTTTATAAAAGTTAATGTTAGAAGTAATGGTAAATATTGAATATGTAAAGATGCGTAAAAAACAAGACTAGCTATTAGTAATGTCCATAATCTTATATTTGCTAAATTAACAGTCCAGTAGATGCCTAAAACACTTAACAGAAACAGCCCATAAAAAATTGATATAAATTTCATTGTTTATTAATTAATGATTTTGAATTTTGATTGGGAAGAAAGAATATAGGGATAGGAGTCAGGAGTTAGTAGGGGCGTATAGCAATACGCCCCTACTGAACTTTTGCTTTCTTTTGTGTAAGCCCTATTTAATTACTTTGTTGGCCAGTTAATCATTGGATCTATCGCAAGTTTTTTTGATACTTCATAAGCACCATAGCGATTGAGGTGACTAGGATCAGAAAAGTAATCATTTGCTTTTGGCCATAGCTGACTTAAATCACGATATATAAAGTGAGAATTGCTAGTAAAGCTGAATAAATACTCTTGAAATTGCTGTTCATATTTTGTGCGTACAGGATCTAGATAATCTGAGGTAAGGGGCATATTAACAAAGATAAGGGAGATATTATTATTTTTGGTAAACTCTAACATTGACTGGAATGCCTGATTTTGTTTACCTGCTAGTTGAAAAGATTTATAATCATTGTCATAATCTCCAGAAACTTTGGGGTGTTTTTGATAATAGGTGGTGGGATTGAAGCGAATAGATAAAGGTAAGAAGCCATCAAAATCAACTCCTTGCAGAGAAGAATTATCTATTTCAGAATCATGAGTGAAATGACTTTTTGATTTTACTGGGGGATGTTGATGACTAAAAGGTAAATATTGAAGTTGTTTTTGCAGAAGAGTTTTAATCTGATCACGGTTTTTATAACTAGCAGATAAATTAGCTCCGGACTCATTTAACCAATCGTTAGCGACTTGATAGATACTAGGATCTTCTATCTTAGGTTTACTAATAATTTTATCTTCTTTGTTTTCAGGAACTTCATTAGTTTTAACTGTTGTTTTAGCTTTTTGTAATATTTGTTTGTATCCTGCTGAAGTTTCAATTGCATGGAAAGTAATATCTTCTCTGCCATTATTAAAGGCGCGAGAACCATCTGCCCATAAAATTACTTTTGGCAGTTCTTCAGGTGCTAAAACTTGCCGGATCAGAACATCAACAACTTGGGCTGTTGCTCCATTAATTCCAAAGTTAAATATATCAATATTGCTATGATTCTGGCTGACTAAAGCTTTAGAAAGGGCGACAGGATCAACTCCTCTCAGGGCGCGAGAAGAACCAACAATCAAGACATCCGGTGGGCGTTTTTTAGTGTTTAAACGTTGTTTATATAAAGCCAATTGTTCATCTAATTGCCTAGCATTAAAACTGGGCATTTGTGATCTAGCTGCCAATAAAATAGCTGTAGCAGTAGCTTTTTCTTTTAAGGGCGCAGATGGCAAATTTCCTGAGTTCAAATTATTATCGTTAATAAATCCAGAAGCATTAAAAGCAGACTGATTATTATTAGGTAATTCGGTTGTTCCTGGTTGATTTAGAAATGATGTTTTCTGATTATTTTCTAATGGTGAAGATGCCTGAACTTCTGAGGATAAGGGCGCAACAATATTATTAGTAGCTTTGGGCAATTTTTGAGCCGTCCGGGCGACAACATAGCCTAACATGAAATCACTTTGCAAGGCAAGAAGTAATCCTAATGCCAGCCAAATCATCCCACTGCCAATTTCTTGATGATCAGGATTTTCGTCGGTTTCCTGATTAGATTGTGTAAATAATTGGCTATTTAAAAGTACATTTGTGATGAATTTATTGGTATTTATCACCCAATTGTTTGCTATTTCTTTGATAAAATTTTGTACTTCTTGATTTGTTAAATCGGGACGCAAAATTTCTTCACTATTGTCACCGATCACTAGGGAATTTACATATTCTGATGTAGCAGCAAATTCTGGTGTTGCTTCGGGAACTAATCGAGAACGTTCTTCTAGATCAACTCCATGATGCCATACAGGTTCTTTATCACCAGCACGACGACCGTAAATACGGACACCAGTAATACCAGAAATTTTTAATTGGCGAATAAATTGAGTCACTTTACTAGCAACTTGATGGCGTGTAGGACAAACGGGAGCATCACACATAATGTGTAATAAATCTTTTTTGCGAATTAG
Organism: Dolichospermum sp. ST_sed8; assembly: GCA_028658405.1. Taxonomy (GTDB): domain Bacteria; phylum Cyanobacteriota; class Cyanobacteriia; order Cyanobacteriales; family Nostocaceae; genus Dolichospermum. The sequence goes on from JAKOGY010000303.1 coordinate 3,838, forward strand.
TAGTACCCGGATACCACCTGTTTTCAATCGCCAATCTAGGTCAGGATTGAGTAACCGCTCTAGTAAAAAAATAATTGCTGGCTGATCACCTGCACGGGCAAGATCCAAGGCAGATGCAACTAAGGCAGGATGCTGGGATGCTGGTAATGATACCCAATCTATCCAAACTGGCTTTTTATCCGCTGTTTTTTGACCATATATGGCGGCTGAGATAATAGCTTGTGGAGCAATAGTTTCCAGCAGGGGGACAATGGCTTGTAGTGCGGTTTCTTTGTTTGGTGCGGGGGCGGTTTCTAAGGGATCAAAGGCTGGAGTACAGAAGATATGTAAGGTGGATTCTTTGAGAGAAGTTTGCAATGCAATTTTAAAGCCTAACAATTCCTCAGTTAATATTCTAGCGATCGCTTGCACATCTCCCCAACGCGCCCATGCTTTTAACATTACATCCGGCGGTGTCAAATCTATTCTTACCCGCCAATCTGGCTTAGTTTCTCCTCTAACTTGGGCAACAATGATGGCATCCTGATAACCAACAAGCTGCAAATGTCTCAGCTTTTGGGCTACCGTTTCTGCCAATAATGATGGATCAGGGCTATAACTCGACTGACAAAATACCCAAAGACGATTAACAACAATTTGAGAGTTATTTTTCGCCGGAGAGGGTTTAATTTTTACCTGTATATCTATGCCTAAATGACTGAGATGTTCGCTTAAATAGCGAGCGATCGCATCCTCATCTCCTTGGCGTGCCAAACTCTCATTAGAGATAATCAGCGAGCCACCAACGCTTTCAGGTGTTTCTGCCTGTGCTAATAGTGATTGTTCTACCTCTTCTAAATGTCGGTCTAGTTGATTTAAGTAGACTCGATGACACCATTCAGGACGATGTTCCCCTTTTTTTCGACCATAAATTAATACTTGGTATATTGAGGGTTCTTCATCATTGGTGAGGGTATCTACATCAGTTTTCTGTAGTGCTTGCAGTAATTCTGACAGGGTTTGCCAACGTTGTGGACATTCAACGCTTTCACAGAGAATATGCAGGTCATTACCTAGCAATCGGACTTTTACTCCGAAAGTATTTATGTTTATTGCTTGGCTTACCCATTGCACTAGGGATTTTTGACGATTAAGTAATACTGTTTTCATCATGCAGTGGAATTTAACAGCAAGGGTATATTGGGGAATTTTGCCTGTACTTGTCAACTAGAATCATAGAATTATCACATTTTGCAGTTTTCTTTTCACAATTTTGTTACCTTCGCAGCTTGCAAAATTGACAAAAATAGTCTTATAGAAGGAATCACCGAAGTAGGGGCGCAGGGCCTGCGCCCATTCAGCAATCACCGAAGTAGGGGCGCAGGGCCTGCGCCCATTCAGGAGTCAAGAGGAAAAAAGAAGAAAGAAGGAGTTAATACCTAGCGCAAGGGACACATAAAACCTTTTTCCCTGTTTCCTGCTATATATTTCTGCTGTTAACATTGATGTAATATACCGTAGACATAGCTCTTACTTCTGTACTAATTACTAATAACTACAATGCCACCTGTAAGCCAACAGTTCTTTTCTCAATCTGGATTAAATTTAATTGCGTTCCCTATTTCTCCGTCTTGTCTTTTACAAGCTGGTACAGTATCTATACTGATGCTACTCATGGCTCAAAAAGCTACGGCTGAGGCATTAATAAGCCTGGGTGAAGCAAGTGAAGAATTATTACGAGGCGATCGCTTACCTGTTCTCAATTTCCCAAATGATCACAAATTAGACAAGGATTAGAAATTTATACATAAAATCAAAGCGTATTTCCATGATGAATACCCAAAATATAACCCAATTACCGATTCCTTCGCACATGAACTACCTCTAGTTGGCTTCGCCTGAACTAGAGGTTTCTGCATCCTCTAGTTTGATATTGGCAGAGTTATTTTGAGATTTTTGACGCTTCTTTTCCCCTAGTTGCCTCATGCTTCCCGCTTGTTTGCGGGTACATGAAGTAGAGCCAGAAAGATCAGCGTCTGCGAGGTTAGTTCCTAGCCCCG
>JAKOGY010000304.1 GCA_028658405.1 Dolichospermum sp. ST_sed8
GGTCTTTGAAGAATTTAGCCGTTATCCGATCCCTCTAAATCCCCCTTAAAAAGGGGGACTTTGAAGAATTTAGCCCCCCTTTTTAAGGGGGGTTGGGGGGATCTAAACGTTGTGGGGCAACTCTAGAAGACTTGTGTGTACACTGTAGCCCCTTGTGAAGGGGAAGGTTAGGGTGGGGCAAAAAGTCCCCTCTCCTTGTATGCACAGGGTAGCTTTTGTTACTCAAAAAAATTCAGTAAAAAAATAAATCACAAATTGGGTCTCTCAAAAGTCTTATTAATGTACGGATCAAATTACCGCATCTACCCTTGCTGATAAAAAAAATGATTAATCTACGTCGTCTTGCTTTAGTTGCTAGTATCGCTACTATGGGTAGCGTAGCCTTGAGTTCCCAAGTCCAAGCCCAAACTGCTAATGTTGATTTTGGCGGTACAATTGAAGCAACTTGTCTTGTCAACAGCACCACAGCCGGAACCTTAACAAATATCATTAATGGAACCCTAGACCCCCTCAGATTAGAAACTGACACCGTGGGTAACATCAGCGTTAGCTGCAATGCTGGGGTAAAATTTGCCGTCACTGGTATTGAAGACAACGGCAGTGTATTTACAACCAAAACCTTCGATAATATTGATGTCATCACCGCCGAAGTAGAAGACTCCAGCACTGCTAACGTCGCCACTGGTAGTATTTCCCCTAATGGTAGTGGTACTAATAATTTAAATGAACCTGGAGCATTACAGGAAGGTCCTATCACCGCTGACAACTATCGAGTCAAGTTGTCCTTACAAGGTAATGGCGACAATACACTGCCCGTAGGGATTTACAAAATTAGAGTCAAAGTTGCTCTCACACCTCAGTAATTTGACCATAGAGAACCAGGATTAGAGATTTTAACACCACATAGGACTTAGGTACTGTACAAATTAACCATCATGTGTATGAACGATATTTGATCGTTTCAGGCTTTTGGCGATTAACTTCCGGTCAATAGCGAACTGCTTGCAGCAGCACTTCGCTATCGCTCAAAAATCATCAAACAATCGCGTAAAAATGCCCGAAATCCATCATATTTGGTTGATCCTGTCAATGTGTAAGTCCTATTACATACCTAATAATCCATTGCCACCTAAGTGACCCTAACTTATATGAATATGAACCTCCAGCTTGCCCTCGACCTTGCCTACAACCAACTCAACACCGTTGCCCAATCCCCCGAGTATTGGACAATTCTTAATAGCATCTTCGGCGCAAACTACAACTCCGTCCTTGCCCAAACGTTACAACAAGAATGGCAAGCAGGGAACTTTAGTACCTTACCGCCGGTTGAAATCCTCAACAGCAGCATTTTAGGCAAAGCCAATGGAGCCTACGCTGCCAGTAATAACACCATTTATCTAGCCGATACCTTTGTCGCCACGGCTACTTCAGCCCAACTAGTTGCCGTTCTTCTCGAAGAAATTGGTCATGCTGTAGATGCAAAAATCAACAGCAGTGATACCCCTGGGGATGAAGGGGAACTCTTTTCTCTCTTAGTGCGGGGCATTACCCCCAGTGCGACGGAGTTAAGTCGGATTCAAAGTGAAAATGATCAGGCGATAATTACCCTAAATGGGCAACCAGTGGCGATCGAAATGGCCGCCGCCGAACCAACCGTTGCTTGGGCGAAAAGCTTCGGCTCGATCTACCGGGATATTCCCAACTCCATCACAGTAGACAGTAGCGGCAACGTCTATACTACTGGCTCCTCCATCCTCAACCCAGGATGGACAATCGATTTTGACCTTGGACCAGGAACCAGCAACGTCACCAGTGCAGGTGACGATGACGTATTTATCATTAAACTCAATAGCGATGGCTCCACTGCTTGGGTGAAACGCTTCGGCGGGACGGGTAATGATTTTGGTGTTAGCATCAAATTAGACAGTAGCGGCAACATCTATACTACTGGCGGCTTCCAAGGGACAGTAGATTTTGACCCTGGGACAGGAACTAGCAACCTCACCAGTGCAGGTGGTCTCGACGTATTTATCTCTAAACTCAATAGCGATGGCTCCTTTGCTTGGGCGAAAAGCTTCGGCGGGACGGGTACTGATTTTGGTACTAGCATCAAATTAGACAGTAGCGGCAACATCTATACTACTGGCACCTTCCAAGGGACAGCAGATTTTGACCCTGGGAACGGAACCAGCAACCTCACCAGTGCAGGTAGTTACGACGTATTTGTCTCTAAACTCAATAGCGATGGTTCCTTTGCTTGGGCGAAAAGCCTCGGTGGGACTTTGGAAGATATTGCCAACTCCATCACAGTAGACAGTAGCGGCAACATCTATACTACTGGCTACTTCAACGGGACAGCAGATTTTGACCCTGGGACAGGAACTAGCAACCTCACCAGTGCAGGATATGACAATGTATTTGTCTCTAAACTCAATAGCGATGGTTCCTTTGCTTGGGCGAAAAGCTTCGCCGGGGGGAATCACGTTAAGGGCTATAGCATCCAAGTAGATAGTAGTGGCAACGTCTATACTGCTGGTTGGTTCTCAGTGACAGCAGATTTTGACCCTGGTCCAGGAACCTACAACCTCAGTAACGGGGGGGGAACTTCCGGATTCGTCTCTAAACTCAATAGCGATGGTTCCTTTGCCTGGGTGAGGCAAGTTGGCAGTACGGGTTATAATGCTTTTAATTATTGCTATGACCTCAAATTGGACAGTAGCGGCAACGTCTATGTCACTGGAAAGTTCCAAGGGACATTCGATTTTGACCCTGGTCCAGGAACCTACAACCTCACTGCAAGTGGTAATTTCGACGGATTTATCTATAAACTCAATAGCGATGGTTCCTTTGCTTGGGCGAAAAACTACGGCAGTGCTCAAGATGAGGGTGGCAGTACCATCACAGTAGACAGTAGCGGCAACATCTATAATGCTGGCACCTTCGGCTATTGGGGCGGGAACACAGATTTTGGAAGTGGGCTATTGCCCCGTGTAGGTCAAGAAGACATATTTGTCATGAAGCTCACGGCTCCTATCACTAACTCAGCCCCCACTATTACCAGCGCTGCCACCGCCACCTTTGCCGAAAACGGTACAGGAACAGTTTACACCGTCACAGGAACCGACCCCGACGCAGGAACTATCCTCACCTACAGTATCAGTGGTACAGATGCTAACCTGTTCAACATCAACAGTAGCAACGGTGCTGTCACCTTCAAAACCGCTCCTAACTTTGAAGCGCCCGGTGATAACGTTTATGACATCAACGTTATCGCTACTGATAATGGTGCATTAACCGCCACACAAGCCGTAGCCATTAGCGTCACCAACGTTAACGAAGCTCCAGTTATTACCAGCGCTGCTACCGCCACCTTTGCGGAAAACGGTACAGGAACAGTTTACACCGCTACTGCTACGGATGTAGATGCAGGTACAACCCTCACCTACAGCTTATCTGGTACGGATGCTAATCTCTTTAACATCAATAATGGTGCTGTCACCTTCAAAACCGCTCCTAACTTTGAAGTTCCCACTGACAACGGCACAAACAACGTTTATGATATCAACGTTATCGCTACTGATAATGGTGCATTAACCGCCACCCAAGCCGTAGCCATTACCGTCACCAACGTTAACGACGCTCCAGTTATAACCAGCGCTGCTACCGCCACCTTTGCCGAAAACGGTACAGGAACAGTTTACACCGTTACCGCTACGGATGCAGATGCAGGTGCAACTCTCACCTATAGTTTATCTGGTACGGATGCTAACCTTTTTAACCTCAACAACGGCGTTGTCACCTTCAAAACCGCTCCTAACTTTGAATTACCTAGTGATAGCGGTGTAAATAACGTTTATGATATCAACGTTATCGCTAGTGATGGTGCATTAAACACCACCCAAGCCGTAGCTATTACCGTCACCGACGTTAATGATGTTCAATCCTCCAGCAGCTACACATTAAACTCCAGCCAAATAGACCTAGCTTTAACAGGAACCGCGAACATTAACGGCACTGGAAACAGCCTCAATAATGTCCTTTTTGGTAACAGTGGTAATAATATTCTCGATGGTCGTGCTGGTGCAGATACCATGAGCGGGGGAACTGGTAATGATTTCTACTATGTAGATAACATTAGTGACAGTGTCATAGAACTTGCCAATCAAGGGATAGACAAAGTTTTCACCACGATAAATTACACACTCACAGCCAACGTAGAAGACCTGGGTTTACAAGGAACAGCTACCAATGGTACAGGTAATGAACTGAATAATACCATTACAGGTAATGAACTAAACAACGTTCTCATTGGTTTTGCAGGTGATGATACCTTAATTGGTGGTGTTGGTGCTGATACCATGACCGGGGGAACTGGTAATGATTGGTACTGAGTAGATAATGCTGGTGACAGGGTGATAGAACTTGCCAATGAAGGTATAGATAAGGTTTTCACCACTATCAGTTACACACTCACTGACAATGTAGAAGACCTAGCTTTACAAGAAATAGCCTCCAGTATTAATGGTACGGGTAATAGCCTGAATAATACCATTACAGATAATAGCAAAGATAACGTTCTTGATGGTGGTGCTGGTAATGATATTATCAGAGCCTCTGGAGGGAATGATACCTTAATTGGTGGACTAGGTACGGATAACTTAACGGGAGGTTTAGGTAATGATAGGTTTGTTTATAATGACTTAACCCATTCCTTGTTAGCTGGAATTGATATCATCAAGGATTTTAACAATAGTACGGACACTGACCGGTTTGTAGTTAGCACTGCCCGGTCTGTGTTTAATAGTGTCGGTGTAGTTAGCGGACTCAATGCCACTGCCATTGGTAACGCATTAACTACTAGTAATTTTGGTGCTAATGCTGCTGCATTATTTACTATAGGCTCAAAGAGCTATGTAGCTATTAATGATAGCACTGCTGGTTTTAATGCTCTTAGTGATGCTATTGTGGATATTACGGGATACAAGGGTACTTTATCTACTAGTAGCTTTGTGACTGTTTAAGCTAGATAGCGGTAAAATTGCAAGAGTCAGATACCCGATTTCTCTAAGAAGTCGGGTATCTTGTTGGTAAAAAGTCCCTTCTCCTTCACAAGAGGAGGGTGAGGGTGGGGTTTTAAACGGTAAAATAGTAAAATGACAGACGCTGCTTTTATTGTCCATAAAATAACTATCACCAAAATATATGACAACCAACCCACCAACTCTCACTTATACCCTGGAAGAAATATTATCTCGTTTGGATCAAAAGATAGAGAAGCAATTTACCGAAGTCAACCAAAAAATGGATCGGCAATTTGCTGAAGTCAATCAAAAGTTTGCTGAAGTCAATCACAAGTTTACTGAAGTCAATCAAAAACTAGAAATTATTGATGGTAGACTAAATAAACTGGAAATTGGCCAGGCAGAACTATCAGGGGAAATTAAAATCTTAGATGGAAAACTATCAGGGGAAATTAAAACCCTAGAGGAAAAACTATCAGGGGAAATTAAAACCCTAGAAGAAAAAGTTATTGATATTGATAAAAGACTAGATAACCAAGAATTTATTAATCGTGGAGTTCTAGTAGCAGTGATTATAGCCTTAATTAGTGGAGTAGTCAAACTATTCGGTTTCTTCCCCACCGGTAAAATCTGAAAACCCTCATTGTTAGTAAAATGACAGGTGCTGCTGTTATTGTCTATAAAACAACTATCACCAAAATATATGACAACCAACCCACCAATTCTCACTTATACCCTC
>JAKOGY010000305.1 GCA_028658405.1 Dolichospermum sp. ST_sed8
TAATCCCAAATCCCCAAACGACCATTTTTCGTTGTGTGACAGTTTAGGGTGCGGAAGATGGGATATAGGGCTTGTTCTTAGAGAACACCAAAAAATAAATTACCCAATTTTGTGGGATGGGCATCCTGCCCGTCCTTGATGGTTAGCGGGCTTTTCGTCCCGCACCACAAAAAATTTTTGGGTATTTTTTTAATTTGAAGTCCCTTAAGGTAAGTTCCTTTTGGTCGAGCAATTTTTAGATCGTGTGGATGACGGCAAAAAGCTATGGCAAATGTTTAAGAGATTTGCGATAATTCAGTGAAAGTAATTGACAATTAATGCTACAATAAATCAATAATTACTTGGTATCATATCATGATGATTACTCAAGCACTGGAATTACAAACTAACACATCAGAAGATATATCAGAAGATATCATTTTCCCACCCAGTGACCTATATAGTGATGAACCTCCCGTGGAAACAGAACTGCATTTACGTCAAATTATTCTTCTTTTCAAATGTTTAGAATGGTTATGGAAAGAGAGAACAGATTTTTATGCTGTCGGAAATCTGAGTATTTACTATAGTCCTCATCAAAAGAAATCAGAAGATGTTAGAGGTCCAGATTTTTTCGTGGTTTTAGGAACAGAACGAAAAACTAGAAAAAGTTGGGTAGTGTGGGAAGAAAATGGCAAATATCCTCATGTTATTGTCGAAATTCTTTCACCAACTACAGCTAAAACTGATAGAGAAACTAAAAAACTACTTTATCAAGATACTTTTCGTACACCTGATTATTTTTGGTTTGATCCTTATACATTGGAATTTGCAGGATTTAATTTAATCAGTGGCAAATATCAACCCTTACAACCTAATGAAAAAGGACATTTATGGAGTGAAGAATTGGGGTTATATTTAGGAATTTATGAAGGTTTATTAAGATATTTTACATCATCAGGAATTTTAGTTCCTACACCGGAAGAAAGTGCAGAGATGGAAGCTACAAGAGCAGCAATGGAAGCAGAAAAAGCGAAAATATCAAATGAAAAATCCCAAAGGTTAGCCGCAAAATTGAGAGAATTAAATATTGATCCAGATACAATTTAATGAAATCTAAAATCAAATTGTCTTTGTTTCAATTACCCCAAATTTGTATAACAGGAGCAAGATTTTATGTTAATTATGACAATTAAAGATGTAGAACAAGTCCAATCTGCTTTTAGTGAAGCTGGTTTAGATTACGATGTTGAGTTAACTAACGGGAGCATTTCTATTATAGGTCCATCAGATATTGTTTCTAGTGAAATAGGTATTCTTTTTAGCCGACTATTAGCAAACTGGGTTTATCCCCGTCGTTTAGGAAGAGTATTTGATTCTGCTGGTGGTTTTATTTTACCAGATAGTAATTTAACTGCTCCCGATGTTTCTTTTGTTCGGGCTGCACGTCTGCTTCAAAGTCCCCGGTATTTTGGTGAACTTGTCCCTGATTTAGTGGTAGAAATTAAATCTCAAAGTGATAGAATTAAACCTTTAGTTACTAAAATTCTCAATTTTATAAAATTAGGTGCAATTGTAGGAATTTTGATTGATCCTGATGAAGAAACTGTAACTATTTATCGTTCTCAAGATGAACCAATTATTTTTAATAATGGCGATATTTTAACTTTACCAGAACTTCTACCAGGTTGGGAATTAGCTGTTTCTGAATTATGGCCTCCTATTTTTACTGAAGAAGAAACTCAAGGTTAGTTTGTTTCATCCGAATTAGTTGTTCTGTGGAGTTCTTTCATGAAAAACATGGAGAGGTGTGCGGAGAAGCCTCCGCACTAAATCCTTGATTTTATTCGTGGATAGTCACTTTGATCATTTTAACTGGAGTTTTGGGGCGATCGCCTGATCCCGTTGGAGTAGTTTCAATGGCTTTTAATACATCCATCCCTTCAGTAACTCGACCGAAAACAGGATGCTTAGATTGACCAGGAGTAAACCAATCCAGATAGTGGTTGTGGACAGTATTGATGAAAAACTGACAACTCCCACTATTAGGGCTACCTGTATTGGCCATGGATAAAGTTCCTGGTTCGTTAGAAAGTTTTCCATCTTCAGGATGCTCATCTTGAATGCACCCATCAGGACTATTACCTGTTCCCGCACGAGGAGAGCTAGGATCTTTACTGTGAGGACAACCAAACTGCACCATGAAATTTTTAATTACACGATGGAAATGCAGACCATCATAAAACCCACTTTTGGCCAATTTGATGAAATTTCCCGCTGTTATCGGCATAACGTCGGTAAATAGCTCAAGGGTAATAGTACCAAGGGAAGTTTCCAGAGTTGCGGTGGGATTTGCCATGAATATTGAATTGCTAATCTGTCTAATGGGTTGCTTTATCGCTTCCAGTCTACCTAAAATCTTGAAAATAATGTTCACCAAAATCCATAAATAACCCAAATCCGCATCACTGACTTCAAGCTGAGGTTATTTTCTTTTGCATTTTAATCAGGAAAAGCTAAACCTGTTCTCGGATCTCTGATATATAATCCTAGTGTCAAACTCCGCATAACTTCATCCCACACAGGTATTAATTGCTCTGCTTGATCTGCCCAGTAATCAAAGGTAATCAAACATTGAATATTTGAACCTAAACCAACACAAGTTCTAGAAAATGCTTCTCTGGGTTCAGTTTGAGTATCAATAAATTTAATTTGACACCACATAATTCTGGCAGTTTGTCGCTTAACTGTTACGACTTCTCCCCTTTCAATCACATCACGACTATCATCTGCCATGATTTTCTTTAAAGTGTGTTTGAGAGGAAACAGAGTCCAATCGTTAGGGGGTAAATGATTGTAAGATACCTCTAAACAACAATCATCATCTGGTGGTTTTTTATCCATGAACTTAAAAGATTTTTCTTGTGGTTCAAACACCCAATTCTGAGGAACATTAAAGCGAACTGCTCCCCTGCCAGCTACAAAAATCTTATACTCATCAGGTCCTTCCCAGTGATGATTCGGGTCTAATTCTAGGGTTTCTTTAATCCATTGGAGATTGCTTTTTTTACGCTTTGCCATAATTTTAATAAGGGACTATGTTTTAATTTACATTCAGATTTATTGGGGAAATGTGGTTTTATGATTCTCCTTCCAATCCCACATTTTCATATAATAGTTCAATTGGCAACTCAAATTCAATACTTGATAAGGTAATGATGTCTCCAGTAGTGTAGGGATAGTAAAGCCACATTCTTCCTTCTCCTCGACAATAACGCTCAACATATATTTTTTCCGCATCAATCAAAATATATTCTTGCAAACTGGGCATTGTGAGATAATATCTGAATTTTTCCTCTCTATCTTTATTGCTTGTACTAGGGGAAAGAACTTCAACAATTAATGTGGGATTTTGAATAAACTTACGGGCGTTGAGGTCATCAGGGTGACAACTAACGATAAGATCAGGATAGAAGTATGGGCTTTTAGGGGTAACTTGTACCTTCACATCTGATACATTGACTCGACAACCTCTAGGACGCAGATGTGGATATAGGTTTCTGTAAAGATTGAGAGCAAGATCGTTATGGGGAATTGTACCACCAGTCATGGCAAAGACTTCGCCATTGATATATTCATAGCGAATATCCTGGTCAAGTTCCCATACAAGATATTCTTCAATGGTCATTTTTTGCGGTTGTTGAGGAATGGCTATCATATGAGGATTTTTCTAAGTTTGTTTTGATTATAGCAACTACAATTAGAGTTATTTTCAGGTAAGTTTCGATAAATTATTAAGATTCTTTTCACATTTTGTGGCGCAGATAGTGGTTTAAAATTGGCCTATTATATTATACTTAGATAAAGTTGCCTTAAACAAAGCTGAAAAATTAAATATTTTCACTGGGTTGAATGTGACGGTTATTTGTGTAAATTAGTTAATTTAACTATCTTATGATGATGAAAACCGAAAAATGGAACGCGGAAAATATTCTCAGTCAAAAAGGCAGAATAGTAATTGTTACAGGTTCGAGTAGCGGTATCGGTTATGAAACAGCGCGGGTTTTAGCTAATAAACAAGCATCTGTGATCATTGCGGTTCGTAATTTGGACAAAGGGAACAAGGCATTGGCGAAAATTATTCAACAGAATAAAGATGCTGATGTTCAGGTAATGGAACTTGATTTGGCAAATTTAGCATCGGTTAAAAATTTTACTGAAAACTTTCAGAAAAATTATTCACGTTTGGATTTATTAATTAATAATGCAGGTGTGATGATTCCCCCTTATGCAAAAACTACAGATGGTTTTGAATTACAATTTGGAACTAATCATCTCGGACATTTTGCTTTGACGGGACAACTTTTAAAACTTTTGATTAGCACCAACGGTTCACGAATTGTAAATGTTTCTAGCGGCGCACATAATTTTGGCAAAATAGATTTTGATGATTTGAATTGGGAAAAGAGAAATTATGCCCAATGGACGGCTTACGGTGATAGCAAACTTGCTAATCTTTATTTTACCTACGAACTTAACCGGAAACTAAAAGAGCAGGGGATCAACACCCTTGTAACTGCCTCACATCCAGGGTGGACTGCAACCGAATTACAGAGAACTGCGGGTGACGTGATGAAATATCTCAATGGTATCTTTGCTCAAGATATCACTATGGGTGCATTACCGACTCTGCGGGCGGCAATTGAAGAAGGTTTGAAAGGGGCGGAATATTTTGGTCCCAATGGGTTAATGGAGATAGGTGGCTATCCAGTTAAAGTGGAATCAAATGAGTTATCCAAGGATCGAGCGATCGCTCAAAAACTTTGGGTTGTATCAGAAAAACTCACCAGCGTGAAATTTGAATTTAATCAAAAGACATAAAGCACAGGCAAATAAGAAAATGGGCAATGTCTACCATTAACCTAAATTCGAGCAATCTTTTCCGCCATTATGAAGCTTGCCGTGCGATGCCTACGGCGAGCGAAGCGATCGCTATCAGGTCTATAATAGTTTTCACTCAGACACAATAATTGCAGCTAATCGTTCCTCAACTTCTTGAATATAATATGTCAAACCCGTGTCAACTCCTCTTTCTCGTAGATGGTTTAAATTTGTCTCTTCCCAACATAGCTTTTCCCGTTCCATATCATTTCCTGTTAGTTGTTCAACTACTACCTTTACATTTCTGATTCGTTCAGGTTCTTTCTCTGAAGTAGCACGTAATCTGTGAGATTCTATGGAAGAATCAAAACTTAATTTATTTTTGATTTCTTCGAGAATTTGTTCTTCTTGTTGATTAGATGGAATAAACCCATTTAAAACCCATGCTTCACGTTTTGGATCAGCCGCACCAATTATGATTTCTAATTTCGGCGTTTTATTAATATGTTCTGAACGTGCTTGTTTAATTCCTTCTTTACGTTCCGGTTGATTATCTAAATCACGGATAAATATAACAGCTTTAATATGTCTTATTCTTTGCAGAAAACGTACCAAATTAAGAACTTTAATAGATGCTGCACCATCAGCTTTTAAAGATACACCGTTACTATGACCTAGAAATCTAGAAGGTTTATATTTTATTTGTGATTTTGCATCATCAATGATTTTGATAATGTCTCTCCAGCCTGACGGGATGACGAAATAGTCTAAAAAGCTTATCAGATGGAGATTGTACCGATTTATGGTAAAAAAGATAGAT
>JAKOGY010000306.1 GCA_028658405.1 Dolichospermum sp. ST_sed8
ATAGGGGGGTTGACATTCGATTTAGAATCTGTTATCATAAGTTTGATAAGGAAGAACTATCGCAAAATAATGTAGGTTGGGTTGACGCTCATGTTACCCAACAATTCTAAGTGAGTAGGAACAACTATATATAATAAGGGCAGGCAGGATGCCCTTTTGCGCTTCTTTGCGTTCTTGTCCGGTGATATGTTGCTGGCAAAAATTGACGAATTTAGATAAACTTTCTGGTGTTGATGATGTCATAGTTTTTTCACAAACAATAATAAAGAATAAGATCCCCGACTTCTTAGAGAAGTCGGGGATCTCAACCTCTCGATATTCACAAAAATATCACTCAATCTCTCAATTGAGTCGCGCAAAATAGAGAATAGGGGGGTTGACATTCGATTTAGAATCTGTTATCATAAGTTTGATAAGGAAGAACTATCGCAAAATAATGTAGTTGGGTTGACCAAAGGAAACTCAACAGGTTTAAGTGAGTAGAAACAATTATATATAATAGGGGGCAGGCAGGATGCCCACCCCACAAGAATATTATTTGATATTTATTTCCACCCATCTACTCAGTAGAATTTTTTCTGTTACAAAAAATGTAACCAACTCCGCCATAAGTTAAAGCAGTTTGACACTCTCAGTGTCTAAAGACAGTGAGATTCTTTAATCAATGAGCCAACTTACAATTACTGGATTACTCCAACAAAAACAGAGGTCGATTCTCCTAAAGCGTTAATGACCGTATCCCTACCGTACTCGATTTTTGCATTTCATCTTTCACCAAATTTAGCTTTCCTAAACTGCAATACCGTTAGGTATGACTACGCACTCAACCAAATAAGTTAAGTTTTTACGTCGTTTAGTTATACTTAAATTTTATTACCATTAAGATGATATCACATCCGCTGTTACAAGTCAATGAATCAGGCTAAATATTTTCGCCCGTGTCGCTTATATCTCAGGTCTAAAGACACTGAGCTTTACGCTTACCGGGTAATCTTGTAATTGTCTTTTCGGTGTGAGAATGTGTTGGTAGCTGTTGATGATTAACAGTTCATCAATAATGAATAAATTTTGAGAGGAGTGTCAGCAAAATGTCTATTACTACTTTATCTAATTCTCGATTTCCATCTCAGAAAATGGGGAAACTTGGGCAAATATTAGCTTTGAGTATAGTAATGTGCGCGATTTTTATATTACCTGCATCAGCGCAAGAAAAAGAAAAATTATGGCGGACTTTAACGGTGAGTGGAAGAGGAGTAGAAAGGATTTCTACAACTTTATCTGAAGTTAGTTTAGGTGTAGAAATTCAAGGAAAAACGGCTGAAGATGTCCAAAAAGAAGCCGCTCGCAGATCATCGGCTGTGGTAGCCTTGCTCAAAAAACGCAATGTAGAAAAATTGACAACTACAGGAATTCGCCTCAATCCAATTTATAGCTACACTAACAATGTCCAGCGAATTACTGGCTATGCTGCTACTAATACAGTAAGCTTCCGTATTAATACAGAAAAAGCTGGGACATTGTTAGATGATGCGGTGAAAGCTGGAGCGACGCAAATTAACGGTGTGAGTTTTATTGCTAGTGACGAAGCGATCGCCAGCGCCCAAAAACAAGCCTTAAAAAAAGCTACCCAAGATGCACAAGAGCAAGCGCGAACAGTTCTTACCTCCTTGGGATTACAACAAAAAGAAATTGTCAGTATTCAAATTAATGGTGCAACTCCACCTCCGCCACCCATGCTTTACCGGGCTGAAGCTGCAAAAGCAAATTTAGCCGATGCTTCTACTCCCATAGTCGCTGGTGAACAGGAAGTACAAGCATCAGTAACATTGCAAATTAGTTATTAAAAATGTCATTTTCACGCAAAATAACCGGGTAAATTTGAGGACTCATTGACGAACCCTTCTCTTCCTTCTTCTTCCTTCTTCTTCCTTCTTCTTCCTTCTTCTTCCTTCGCTTCTTCGTGGTTCAATACGGGCGTATTGCTATACGCCCCTACTGACTCGGTGACTCCTATTTAGTAATTTTCCCCATATAATTACCCCAAAGTTGGGCTGCTTGGGCGCTGCTGCCAGATGTAGGGGAATTATTATCGTTTCCCAACCAAATGCCAGTCACAAGTTGACGACTAGGAATAAAACCAATAAACCAAAGATCAACATTATTATCTGTTGTTCCAGTTTTCCCTGCTTCTCCTAAACCAATGGCTGCACTGCGACCTGTACCACTAGTAATGACTCCTCGCATTAAAGTAGTCATTTGACTGGCAACTGCTTTTTTGATCACTTGTTTATTAGCATCTAGATTTTGATCAAAAGAGTAAATAACCCGACAAGTTTCTCTATCTTTGAGATCCTTACAATCACTACTGTCGAGAATTCTACTAATAGCATGAGGAGGATTCCACACCCCACGATTGCCAATTGCCCCAAAAGCGCCAGTCATTTCTAAAACATTAACGACACTCTGACCTAATATCAAGCCTGGTACTGCCTCAAGCTCAGATTTAATCCCCAAACGCTGCGCCATATCTACTACTTTATTTAAACCAACTTCCTTGGCCACCCGTAAGGCAATGGGATTTTCTGAAAGTGCCAAACCAGTTGCTATATCTAAACTACCACCAGCACCAGCCCGACAAGGTTTATAGGTAAAACCTTGCCAAGTTAAAGGACTGCAAGAATAACTTGTGTATGGGGAAATACCTTTTTCAATGGCCGCAGTGTAAGCAAAAATTTTAAAGGTAGAACCCGGTTGTCGTTGGGCTTGAACTGTGCGATTGAACTGGCTTTTTCTGTAATCAGCGCCTCCTACCATTGCCACAATACTCCCAGTTTTCGAGTCAAGAGTCACCATCCCCCCTTGGGAAAAACCAAAGTTTGAGCCATTTTTAGAAATGGAATTTTTTAACTCTGTTTCGGCTTTGGCTTGGATAGCTGAATCTAGTTTGGTTTCAATAATATAGTTGCCTTCTCTGGCTGCGGCTGGCCCTAGTCTTGATGTCAGTTCCTGAAAGACGTAATCATAAAAATAGGGAGCAATGGTTTTAGCTTGGCTTTCGCAAACTTTAGGGCTGACTTGAACCGTAGAACGACGAGCGCGGTTAGCTTCCTCTTGGGTGATTTTGCCCATTTCCAACAGTCGTTTAATGACTCGATTTCGATAATTGGCTGCTCCAAGTTTCCGAGAACCACTGCCGCAAAAATCAAAGGCATTAGGAGCAGGTAAAATCCCTACTAAGGTTGCGGCTTCAGCTAGAGTTAATTCTTTGGCTGATTTGTTGAAATAATATTTAGCCGCATCTTCAAAACCAGAAGTATCTGCACCTAAAAATACCCGATTTAAATAAGTTAGTAAAATATCATCTTTGCTGTAAAAAGTTTCTAACTTCAGGGAGACGACAGCTTCTTTTACTTTTCGTTCTAAAGAGTCTTGACTACCCACATATTCACGGAATAAACTCCGCGCTACTTGTTGGGTAACTGTACTTGCCCCCTGTTGGATATCACCACTACGATTATTAATTAGGACGGCTCGCAATACGCCCAAAGGATCTACACCAAAGTGCCAATAATAACGACTATCCTCAGATGCAACTACAGCAGATGCTAAATAAGGTCCAAAGTCTGATAACTTTTTCAGGTCTGTGTGGGCGATATTGCGAGGTTCACGCAGTGGGGTTGAGCCATCGCCAGCATAAACAACTATAGGGGCTTTAGTGGCTGTAGGTAAGGGTCTGACGGAAAATTTCATCCACTCTACACCTATGGCTAAGGCAACAAGAGCGGTGATACCACCGACACCATAAGCTGTCAAAGTGGCGGCTTTTACATACCAAGCTGGTGGATCAATATATTCCAGACGTACGGAAGCGGCTAGTTCCGGGGGACCCAAGGTAATAACATCACCATGACGCAGTTCTAGCGCATTTATCCGCCTTTTACCCAGATAAATACCGTTGGTGGAAAGTTCATCCTTGATGGTGAAAACAGAGGTGTTTTGGGTGGAATCCCGCGAGAGTGAGAGATGAATTTGGCTGACAACTTGGTTACGGACGACGATATCACAGGATTTTGAACTCCGTCCAAGAATATAGCGATCGCCTAATAGCGGATATTCTTCTGATTGATTTGTCCCTGCATCATGCACCAATAGTTCTGGTACTTTCGCATTAGGTTTCAGTGCTAACTTGGAAAAATCAACTCTAGCCTGAATAGTATTTAGTGCTTGAGTCACTTGACCAAGTAAGGTTTGTGGCTTTTGAGGAGGTTGGGGAGAACTCATAAACAATTAAAAGTTAAAAATTCACTAGGAAGTAGGGGATTAACAAATGCAAAGATTATCCAAAAGGCAGATTCTTATTTTTTATTTTTGCATTTTTAATTACTTGGTGTTTTTTGCCATGAGGCAATTAACAGGCAGACAATGCCAATACTAATAAAAGAATCAGCCATATTAAATACGGCAAAATTAATTAACCGAAAATCGAGAAAGTCAATGACATACCCTAATGCAAATCTATCAATACCATTGCCTATTGCTCCACCTAAAATCAAACCATAACCCAATTGCTCCCAAAAACTTAACAATGGTCCAAATAAGGCAATGGTTATCAATACTAAACTTACGCCTAAAGATAGCCACCGTAACCATTCTACCTTGCCACTTAATAAACTAAAAGCTGCACCTGTATTAGTAACATAGGTAAAATGAAATATCCCCCGTAGTAATGGCAGTGTTTGTCCTGGTCTAAAAGTCTGCACTACCCAGTATTTTGTTACTTGGTCTAATAAAAATGCTATCAAAGCAGCAATCCAGAAAAAGCGATTTTTTATACGCATGATAAATTTGTCAGTTGTTAGTTGTCAGTTGTTAGTTGTCAGTTGTCAGTTGTTAGTTTTTTTTCTTTGCCACTGACCACTGACCACTGACCACTGACCAATGACTAATAAAACATTATATGTCGTAGCACATAAGCTACTATGGTGACAGCACAAACTACTACTAGTTGCCCTGGTAGTGCAAAGCAGGAGTATTTGAGGATAGCTTGAATCAGAGATAAATTTTCTGTTCCTTTCCCAGGCAAAATATAACTGATAATTAAATAAGCAATACCGCAGACGTGAACAGTGAACAAACCACAAATACAACTAAAAGCCAGAGTTTCTATTCTAGGTCTCGCTTTAAAGGCTAAATAACCACAAATCCAAGCTCCGGGAATAAAACCCAACAAATAGCCAAATTGAGATAGCTTAACATAACCGATACCGCCTCCTTCAGCAAATACAGGTAATAAAGTTAATCCCATGACTAAATAGGCAATTTGCGAAAGCGCACCAGCATTTTGACCCCCTAAACAGCCTACTAGTAGAACTGCACCAATTTGATAGCTGACACCTAATGAAAGGGTTTGAATTCCATGCTGACTCCAATTCCAAGGGGAGGTAATACCATAAGCTTCTAGGAAAGTACCACCCATTGTGAGTAGCAAGCCTATCATAGACCATAGCAGTTGATTTGATGCAGCAAACATTTATTAGGCGTAAGGAAAAAAGCAATAGAAATAATAATAATAAGTATAGGCGAACAAATGGGCATCCTAATGACCAATCGTGACATACTCCTACACTGATGCAAGCATACAGTGTAGGCTTCTCAGCGACTCTTCT
>JAKOGY010000307.1 GCA_028658405.1 Dolichospermum sp. ST_sed8
AGCAAGATGCTCCCACTACTTTCAATAACTATGGTTTTCATCTTAGACGGGGTTTAGTTATTAGTTATTAGTTATTAGTCAATAGTAAGAATTTATTCTTCTATTCCCTATTCCCTGTTCCCTGTTCCCTCTCTTCTTGCCATTGTTTCAGTAAATCGGGACGACGGGAAGCGGTGCGCTCAATTTGTTGTTGAAAACGCCAACGAGCTATTGCTGCATGATTACCACTTAGTAACACATCTGGGACTTTCCAACCGCGAAAATCAGCAGGACGAGTGTACTGCGGAAAATCTAATAAATATTCTTCAAAACTTTCCGTTTTCAGAGATTCCTCCTTTCCCACAGTTCCGGGGAGGAGACGCATGACACCATTAATCAAAACCATAGAGGGAATTTCTCCTCCAGTGAGGATGAAATCGCCCAAAGACACCTCACGAGTGACTAAATTTAGTACCCTGTCATCTACCCCTTCATAATGACCACAGATGACGACTAATTGGTCATAATTCGTGGCTAATTCGCGCAGCAAGGGCTGGTTCATTGGTTGCCCTTGGGGACTCATTAAAATCACATCTCGACGGGGTAAAATCGGCAAAGACTCCACAGCCGCAAAAATAGGTTCTGGTTTCATTAGCATTCCCACACCACCACCATAGGGTTGATCATCTACCTTGTGATGTTTGTCGGTGGTAAAGTTCCTGGGATTAGTTAAATGCACTTGAGCAATCTGTTTAGCTAAGGCTTTACCCAATAAACCAGAATTGAGAATTGATGTAAAACAGTCAGGAAAAAGCGTAACTATATCAAAACGCACAGTAATTTGTATTCGATAGAACTAATGTTAAGAGTAGATACTTAGTCAATAGAATAGCTGATAACGTAGCATGGCGTAAATCATAAAAGACTAAAAATCTACTCATAGTATCTAAAAACATCAGTAGTTCAAATACTTTAGTTAGATCAAAAGTTTTTCTAGTTACTTAATTTATGTTTAAATATTGTCACTACTAAATTTAAATTAATAATCCCACCAAAGTTAACAACTTCCGGGATGCACCTAGCCAGGCTCAGAAGTAAGAGTGTCAAGGCCGACTAAACCCTAAGTCCAGAAGGGAATTATAGTTAATTTAGCACTATAAAAGCCTTCTGGGAAAGTAGATAGGTAAAAAAACAAGATGCTGGCTATGAGAACGACGGACATGAGAAAATGTGGTAGGGGTAGTGCCCCCGTGCCTACCCCCCCCACCGTGCTTACCCGCGTGTGCGTCAAGCAGTATCCTCTCACAAAAGCAAAGGGCAAAAATTCACAAGTCACAAACCTTGTGCAATTAACCTGAAGTTGTTGACTCCCTCAAGCAGAAACACAATGCCGCAGTTAGAAGTTAAATCGCTGGAAATGAGGACACCCCAAGCTACTAAAACCGCCGTTCTGGTTATCGGAGGTGCAGAAGATAAAGTTCATGGACGAGAAATTCTGAGAACTTTTTTTATTCGTGCCGGTGGTAACAAGGCGTATATTACAATAATTCCATCAGCCTCCCGTGAGCCTGCCATTATTTCTGGTAGGTATGTTCGCATTTTTGAAGAAATGGGAGCAGAGAAGGTGGAAATTTTAGACATTCGGGAACGGGAACAATGCGAAAATCCTGAGATTAAAGCATCCCTCGAAGCCTGTAGTGGTGTCTTCTTAACAGGAGGAGACCAACTGCGTCTTTGTGGAGTCCTCTCCGACACACCAGCAATGGAAATTATCCGTCAGCGCGTGAGAGCCGGACAACTGACTCTAGCAGGAACAAGTGCTGGAGCAGCCGTCATGGGACATCACATGATTGCAGGTGGCGGCAGTGGTGAAACACCCAATCGTTCCCTAGTGGACATGGCAACGGGCTTAGGATTCATTCCTGAAGTTGTAGTTGACCAACATTTCCATAACCGGAATCGCATGGGACGCTTAGTTAGTGCGATCGCTGCTCACCCTGATAGATTAGGTATAGGTATTGATGAAGATACCTGTGCTGTGTTTGAACGAGATGGTTGGTTACAAGTTATGGGTAAAGGCAGTGTCACCATTGTTGATCCCACAGAGCTTACCCATACCAATGAACCAAATGTTAGTGCTAACGAACCCTTAACCGTACATAATTTACGACTACATATCCTCAGTTACGGAGATCGCTTTCATCTTTACCAACGGACTGTTTTACCTGCTGTGCATCGCATCTCTAGCTGACGATATAAAGTATCTCAGGTTACACTGATTTGACCGCATTGTAATTTCTCCTTCTAGATTTAGATCAATACCATCTCAGAAGGAAAAACTGCTTCAAATGCCAAGTTTAGCGGTCAATTCCAGCAAAAAACTAGAATTTTGGTTACGAATCTCCATCTACCTATTCCCATGAGAATCCTCAAGATCCAAACCTTACGCGGCCCAAATTACTGGAGCATTCGACGGCACAAGTTGATCGTCATGCGCCTAGATTTAGAAAACCTTGCCGAAACACCCTCTAATGAAATACCTAACTTTTATGAAGGATTAGTAGAGGCGTTGCCAAGTCTAGAGGGTCACTATTGCTCCCCTGGCTGTCGTGGTGGTTTTCTAATGCGGGTGCGAGAAGGCACCATGATGGGTCATATAGTGGAACACGTAGCCTTGGAACTCCAAGAATTAGCGGGAATGCACGTAGGTTTCGGTCGCACCCGTGAAACTGCCACGCCTGGAATTTACCAGGTAGTGCTTGAGTACCTAAATGAAGAAGCGGGTCGCTATGCAGGACGGGCAGCAGTTAGGCTATGTCAAAGTATTATTGACAGGGGACGTTATCCCAAAGCCGAACTAGAGCAAGACGTTCAAGACCTGAAAGACTTTTGGCGTGATGCATCCCTGGGACCTTCAACAGAAGCTATTATCAAAGAAGCGGAAAAACAAGGTATTCCCTGGATGCCTTTACCAGCTAGATTCTTAATTCAATTGGGCTATGGTATCCATCAAAAACGGATTCAGGCCACAATGACCAATAACACAGGCATTCTTGGTGTAGAACTAGCTGGTGATAAAGAAGCTACTAAACGGATTCTTGATGCCAACGGTGTACCAGTTCCTAGAGGTACAGTCATCAATTTCTTTGATGATTTAGAAGAAGCCGTTGAATATGTTGGTGGTTATCCTATCGTTATTAAGCCTTTAGACGGTAATCATGGACGGGGTATCACCATTGATATCCGCACCTGGGAAGACGCTGAAGCCGCTTATGAAATGGCTAGACAGGTTTCTCGTTCAATCATTGTTGAACGATATTATGTCGGACGAGATCATCGGGTATTGGTAGTTAATGGCAAGGTAGTTGCTGTAGCTGAAAGAACCCCCGCTCATGTTGTGGGTAATGGCAAATCTACGATTACAGAACTAATTGAAGAAACAAACCTTGACCCCAAGCGTGGTGACGGACATGATAACGTTTTAACTAAGATTGAATTAGACCGCACTAGCTACCAATTACTAGATAGACAAGGGTACACTATCAATAGTGTGCCACCCCAAGGCGCAATGTGTTATCTGCGAGCTACAGCCAATTTGAGTACAGGTGGTAGTGCTGTAGATCGTACAGACGAAATTCACCCAGAAAATCTTTGGTTAGCAGAACGAGTAGTTAGAATCATCGGTTTAGATGTGGCTGGAATAGATATTGTCACTTCCGATATTAGCCGTCCTCTGCGAGAATTAGATGGTGTAATTGTCGAAGTCAATGCCGCTCCTGGTTTCCGAATGCACGTGGCTCCCAGTATTGGTATCCCCCGCAATGTTGCAGGTGCAGTCATGGATATGTTGTTCCCCAATGAACAATCTGGACGGATTCCTCTTCTCTCTGTCACTGGCACAAATGGTAAAACCACTACGACTCGTCTGTTAGCACACATCTATAAGCAAACAGGTAAAGTAGTAGGATATACAACTACAGATGGTACTTATATCGGTGATTTCTTAGTAGAATCAGGAGATAATACAGGTCCTCAAAGCGCTCATGTTATTCTTCAAGATCCGACCGTAGAAGTGGCGATATTGGAATCGGCTCGTGGTGGGATTCTGCGTTCTGGGCTGGGTTTTGAAAATGCTAATGTAGGTGTGGTATTAAATGTGTCTGCTGACCATTTGGGCATCGGCGATATAGATACTATTGAGCAATTGGCACATCTAAAAAGCGTAGTAGCTGAAGCTGTCTTCCCTGATGGTTATGCGGTACTCAATGCCGATGATCACCGTGTAGCAGCAATGGCAGAAAAAACTAAAGCCAATATTGCCTACTTCACCATGAATCCAGACTCGGATCTGGTGCGGAAACATATCCAAAAGGGTGGAGTGGCCGCAATCTATGAACATGGTTATCTGTCTATTGTCAAAGGTGATTGGACTCACCGCATCGAAAGAGCAGAAAATATCCCCTTGACAATAGGTGGAAGAGCGCCATTTATGATTGCTAATGCTTTAGCAGCCAGTTTGGCAGCATTTGTTCAGGATGTCACCATTGAGCAAATTCGCGCTGGCTTACGCAGCTTTCGCGCTTCTGTGAGTCAAACCCCAGGACGGATGAATTTGTTTAATTTGGGTAAACACCATGCTTTGGTAGATTATGCCCACAATGCTGCTAGTTATGAGGCTTTGGGGTCATTTATCCGGAATTGGACAACGGGACAGCGCATTGGTGTGATTGGTGGTCCTGGCGATCGCCGTGATGAAGATTTTGTTAATCTAGGTAAGTTATCAGCAGATATCTTTGACTACATTATTGTTAAAGAAGATGATGATACTAGAGGCAGACCTCGTGGTTCAGCTTCAGATCTGATTATTCAAGGCATTACCGAAGTTAAGCCTAATTACCGCTTTGAATCAATTTTGGATGAAACTGCGGCTATTAACAAAGCCTTAGACATGGCTCCTGATGGTAGTCTGGTGGTAATTTTGCCAGAAAGTGTAAACCGGGCTATTAAGTTAATTAAGGTGCGGGGTGTACAGGAAGAAATACAGCCACAGCACTCAACTAACAATGATTTCCAAAATGGTCTAGCACCTTCTTCTGTTGTTAATACCCTAATTTAGGAGAGGATCTCTTGTTTGTAAATTGCCCTCAGACTGATTCATAATTTAAGTCTGGGGGTTTTTAGTACATTCTTGTGGCGTTGCGCTTCTGTGTGCTGTATTTTTGTCTGTAAGGCTTTCTATAATAGCGTCACAACTTGAGATTCTATGAAATTATTTTCAGCTTCAGCTAACTTTTGTAGTTCTTGATATAACTTATCGGGTAAAGTGATGGAATTAATATAATTCATGGGTGAAACTCCCAAATGTATACTTCAAAACTGTTTGAATCAGGATTTACAGGATTTGAGGATTTGCACCGATGTTAATTAATATAGTAGTGAAGCAATTGGCAGATCCAAAAACCAATTAATATATTATATTAGGAAAATAGCGATCGCAGGTAAATCAAATAGTGTCTAGCTTGTGAGAAATGCAATATCAAAAAAGGTACTCAAGATATTGAGAAGTTTTTAGTAAAAAAGCCTGAGTTGTTGAAGCAAATTTTATCCCAAGCCAAGCGCCCACTAAAAGATGCGTCTGCTGTAAATTCAACGAGAT
>JAKOGY010000308.1 GCA_028658405.1 Dolichospermum sp. ST_sed8
CTATCCCCAAAAAGGACGGTACTATCAGGATGCTGAAAATCCCTACTATTGCGGACAGGGCATATCAGTGCCTTGTCAAATACGCATTAGAACCAGCGCACGAAGCAACTTTCCACGCAAGGAGCTACGGGTTTAGGACGGGACGTTCAGCGCACGACGCACAAAAAACCCTTTTCCTCAACTTACGCTCAATCAGCAATGGAATAGATAAACGAGTTATAGAACTCGATATTGAAAAATGCTTTGACAGGATAAACCACACCGCCATAATGGATAAACTCATCGCTCCCTACAGCATAAGACAAGGAATTTTTCGATGTCTCAAAGCCGGAGTTAATCCAGAGTTTCCCGAACAGGGGACACCTCAAGGTGGGGTGGTAAGTCCGCTACTAGCTAACATCGCCTTAAATGGGGTTGAAAGTATTCATAGACACCATCGGGCATCTAATAAACGAATTACAGATAAAACCCCAAGGGAAGATATGATCGAACCAACAATCCGCTACGCGGATGACATGGTAATAATACTCAGACCTCAAGACGATGCCACAGAAATACTTGAAAAAATAAGTCAGTTCCTAGCAGAGCGGGGAATGAAAGTCAGTGAGAAAAAGACAAAGCTAACCGCCGCGACAGATGGGTTTAATTTCCTCGGCTGGCACCTCAAAGTCCAGAAAAACGGGAAGTTTAGATGCGTTCCATCAGTGGACAACTTTAAATCTTTTCGCAAGAAAGTAAAACACATCGTCAACAACTCGAATTATGGAGCTACCACAAAGGCTGAGAAATTAGCCCCTGTAGTTAGAGGTTGGAGGAATTACCACCGTTTCTGCAAGATGGACGGGTCTAGAAACTCGTTATTCCACATTCAAAACAGAACCTTCAGAGTATTCAACAAGGAAACCAAACAGAACCGCCAAACCAGTAAGCAATTACTAAATAAGGCGTTCCCATCAGTTCCTTACTCCGAAAATAAACATATCAATGTCAAAGGTGAGAAATCACCTTATGACGGAGATATAACCTACTGGAGCGAACGCAACAGTAAGTTATATGACGGTAACACCTCTAAAGCCCTCAAACGGCAAAACCATAAATGTGGTCATTGTGGGCTAAAAATGCTTAGTGACGAGAAGGTACATTTACATCATGTTGATGGAAACCACCAAAACTGGAAAACTAAAAACCTTCTAGCCATTCACTTTCATCTGCCACAATTATCTTCACATGAGCAAAAGCGAAAGCTAAGAACGTCGGAAGCTGGGTGCAGTGAAAGTTGCACGCCCAGATTTAACAGAGAGGGGCGGGAAATAATATTCCCCCTCGACTCTACCAGATTATTGGCATACTAGGAAAGTCAATTAAGGAGATACAAATGAAATACGGCATTGATATTGGTCATAACTGTCCTCCTGATGGTGGTGCAGAAGGAATCAAATCCGAAAATAAGTTAACAATGGAAGTCGGTAATAAGGTTATAGCTAAATTAGAAAGTTTAGGACATACAGTAATTACCTGTAAACCAAATAGCGCAAATACAGTAAATCAATCTTTAGGTAGTCGTTGTGAGAAAGCCAATAGTAACCGAGTAGATTTTTTTGTATCTATTCATTTTAATGCTTTTAATGGACAAGCTAATGGAACAGAAGTATTTGCCATTAGCGACGCTGGTAAAAAAACTGCTAAATCTGTATTAGATGAAATTGTCAAATTAGGCTTTTTTAATCGTGGTGTCAAAAGTGGCTCACATCTGTATGTTCTCAAAAGAACAAATATGCCGGGAATTCTCATAGAAGGTTGCTTCATTGATTCTGCTAAAGATATGCAAATATATGATGGTGAAGCAATGGCTAATGCTATAGTTGCCGGCTTAACAGGTAAAGTAGCAAGCACTCCTGTAAATCCTGCTCCTAATGTGCCTATCCCTATTCCTATCCCTATCCCTGTTCCTAATGCTCCTGTCAATACTGTTATAGATGAAGAACAGAATAAAGATAAGAGCATTCTGAGACTACAACAGGCTTTAAATCGGTTGAAAATTACTGATAAAAATAATAAACCCCTAGTAGAAGATAATGGCATGGGACAAGCTACATCTTCTGCAACGGAAAAATTTCAGAGAATTACGGGAGTTTTACCAACAGGAATAGCAGGTAATACTACCTGGGATGCTATCAATCAAATATTAGCTAAACGAGTTATTCAAGGAACTCATGCTAGTGGTGTGATTATCAGATATTTACAATATCGTGTAGGTGCTACTCCTGATGGGATTTATGGTTCTCAAACGGAAGCAGCAATCAAGAAATTTCAACAGCAAAATGGTTTAACTGCTGATGCTATTGTTGGGGCAATGAGTTGGCAGAAATTGATAGGTTAGAATCAATTTCTTGAAGGATATTGCTGGTAAATAGGGGGTATTACTCCCTATTAATATTTTTTATCGGGCTACGCCCCGCTTCGCTAACTCTGGGCAGGCTAGAAGCCCACCCCACAATAAGTATAATATTCTTGTGGGGTGGGCATCCTGCCTGCCCATATTATATTTAATTATGCCTACCTACTTAAAAAAGGGGTTCGCAGTTTTTAATGATAAAACTAAAAAGTAAAAATCCAGTTAGAATTTATGCTTGTTAAAATAACCGTAAAAGTTGCAATAAAGCAAAATTTAAGTTAAAATACTAACTAGAGTTAAAGTTAATAATATGACTCAAATAACATCAAAAAAAGTAGTAAGAAGAGGGAGAATTTTTCCTGAACTAACTATATCACCAGAAGAATTAGCTAGAAGAGAAGCAGAAGATGAAATATTTTATCAGCGTTGTCTGGCAATCTTTGAGCGTGTACGTACTGAATATATCGAAAGTCACTATGGTTGGTATATTGCTGTAGAACCAAATAGTAGAGAATATTTAATTGATAAGGATAGGATGCAAGCTCATAAAAGGATGTTAGAAAAATATTTTCAAGCTAGAATAAAAAAATTCTATAAAAACCTATGCCTACTCAAATTAATGCTCCTCCTGCGGTTGATTATGCACCTCTGGAATTACAAGGGGAATTAATCACTATGCAAGAATTAACAATTGAGGAATTATTAACTATTGCTCAAAGTCAAATTTCAGAAAGTCAGCAAGAATTACATTTTCAACTGTTAGAAAAAAATCAAAATAATCAATTAAGTGAATCTGATAGGTTATTGTTGAAATCGTTGCGGGTGAGTGCTGATTATTTAATGTTAAAAAAAGCTTATGCCTATGCACTTTTAAAGTGGCAAGAGTTTTATCTTCCAGATTTTGAGCAATTAGTATAATACCAGTGTCATCTTTTACTTACTTAAATTTGTAGGAAAAGTAACATCTTCATAAACATCAGTGAGAGAACAAGAAAAATTCACGCTGGTTAATTCTAATTGTTGATTTCCTCTATAACTATAAAGAACCCATCTTCCTTCAGAATTGCGCCGAAAACAATCAATTCTTTGACGATTTTGACTAACTAAAACATATTCTTGTAAAGTGTCTAATTCTTGATAATCACTAAATTTATCACCTCTATCTAAGGCTTCTGTAGAAGGTGATAAAACTTCAATGATTAAACTCGGATATCGTTTAAAATATTCAAATTGTGTATCTCTTGAATCGCAAGTTACCATAATATCAGGATAATAGAAAATATCTAGAGATTCAATTCTCGCTTTCATATCAGCAACGTAAATACGGCATCCTGTACCACGAATATGATTTCTTAAAAGGGCAACTAAATTAGCAGTAATTGTTACATGAGCATCACTAGCACCAGCCATTGCGTAAATTTTCCCCTGGATATATTCATGTTTAATAGGGCTGGATTTTTCAGCTTCTAAATATTCTTCTGGGGAAAGATAGGAGTGAGATTTATTAAGAGTCATATCAGAAAATTATTATATTGATTATTTAGATGATATCGTATATTGTGTTAGAATGTTATTTATAATTGAAGTTAAAAATATGACTCACATAACATCAAAAAAAGTAGTAAGAAGAGGAAGAATTTTTCCTGAATTGACTATATCACCAGAAGAATTAGCTAGACGAGCAGCGGAAGATGAAATATTTTATCAACGTTGTCAAGCAATTTTTGATCGTGTCCGTTCTGAATATATGGAAAGTCATTATGGTTGGTATATTGCCATAGAACCAGATAGTGGTGAATACTTTCTTGATCAAGATAATATTCAAGCTCATAAAAAAGTCCTTGAGAAATACCCAAAGGCTAAGAATTATGTGTTTTGCTTAAATGAAACAGGAACGACTGGGAGAATATGATTCAGGGAAATTTTGGTAGTGAGGGGCAGCTATTTTTTGAGCTTGATTTGATTACTGCTGATGGATTAAATCTACCTGTGGATGCGATGTTAGATACAGGATTTACCAAGTTTATGGCAATTAATACTCAAGATTTGGATGGACTTGATTGGGTTTTTCTTGGTAATGAACCTATGCAAACAGCACAAGGTGAATCAAGGTTTAATATCTATTTAGGTAAGGTAATATTGGATGGTAAGGAATATGAAATTCCTGTTCATGTAGGGGATAATATTACAGAAGTTTTATTAGGTTCTGAGTGGTTGAAGTTTTTGCGTTTGGTGGTGGATTTTCCAGAAAGTATTTTGACTTTGGGATAATTTTTTATTTCGCGCAAAGACGCAAAGTAAGAAAAGTATCATAAAATATATACAGGATAAATAGCAGAATAAATCATGAATGCTTACAAGATTTATATCACGATTGAAGACCCGAAGCAGGTAGTTTTATCTGATTTACCTTTTCAAGTTGGACAGCGTGTGGAGATTATTGTTCTAGCTGAAGATAACCCGCAGGTTACAATTAGTAATAAGTTGCGGAATTTATTTGATAAAACTCAGGCTATTCCTGGTGTGGAAGAGGTTACAGAGGAGGATATAGCCGCAGAAATTGAAGCTTATCGGCGTGGGGAATGAAAGTTATTATTGATACTAATGTTTTAGTTTCTGCTGTTCTCAAGGGGATAGAACCAAGGGATGTTATTCAATTTGTTGTGGATAGTCCTAATTGTGATTGGGTTGTTTCTGAGGAGATTTTAGCAGAGTATCAGGATGTGTTAAGTCGGAAGAAGTTTAAGTTGACTGATGAAGTCAGAAAAGAATGGTTAGATGTTATAGATTTGGTAACTACATTAGTCGTCAAGATGTGGCTTATCTTGTGAAAGGGGTAACACAAAGTAAGGCTGTTTTTGAGGTGTTATCGGTTGCGTTTCGGTTATTATTAGGACAAAAAATAGGTTATGAGCATCCTTATGGATGGTTGAGCGTATTTGATGCTGATGAATTGCAAGAGTTTATTAAAGAAGTGAGTGAGGCTTTTCGCTTAACTGATACTTCTAATGAGGCTTGGGACTTGATTGATGCTACTATTCATGAATGGCATGAAAGTGCGTTAGCAAAGCTCACCGAAGGTATCGCAATCACCAGTCCTGATCTAGCAGCAGCTTTTAAAAAATAAGTTATAATAGCAACAAACAAATTCTATAAAAACCTATGCCTACTCAAATTAATGCTCCTCCTGCGGTTGATTATGCACCTCTGGAATTACAAGG
>JAKOGY010000309.1 GCA_028658405.1 Dolichospermum sp. ST_sed8
ATCAACTAATTGAAGACTTGGACAAACAGTAATATATGGATAGTTATGGGGAGAAATTATCAAGCTGTTCCTACCCCCAAACAACAACCAACAAATCGTTGCTTTTAACGCTTCTTTTGAACAACTTACCTTTCGCATCGGGGCAATTGATAGCGGTTCCTGATCGACGTTTAACGACGCTGGTTCCCAACGCCACAAGCAAATTAATTCTGCTCAGAATCTTGGGGCTAGGTATAGCGCAACATCCTGCTCACGAAGTCTGTTCCCCGAATACTGGGCGTTAGTATGTGTATTGTTTTGGGTTAGACAATTGCCGACTGGTTACCCAGTTACTTAAGAGTGTACGGGTTGTCGCCTCACGCCCTAAGTGGCTCTATTACTGTTTTTTAGCTCACTAAAACAATTGTACATCAAATATGAAGATTGGTTATTTCCACTTCGTTCCAGCAACCCGCTCCGATCCCTACCTTACGGATACATTGAAGTTAGGGACTGCCGCAATCCGTTTAATATGCCAATCCAAAAATGCTAATAATGGCTAATATTTTTCCTGTTTTCCTGTGAAAGTGTTAGCACTACCAATTTATAGACTAACACGGTCTACCTGACCACCATAAGTAGCGTAGAAGCTGCGAAAACTTCTATAGGGGGAGGGCTACTAACGACCGTTGTTAATAATTCAATTCTAGGCTGTTTTAATGCAAAAGACAACCAAGGGAAACGCTACCCAAAATCCTGTTAAATATGAGTAGAGCTATTGGCACTTATGGTACTTGTGCGGTTAAAGTAGAAGGTGAGATAGCCGCAGCAAATTGGCATCAGCAACCACGACGTTCCCTTCCTCCCGATTCTCCGAAAAGTAGCCTAGGTTTGACTGATTAAACTCAGGTTTTAGGTGATATTAAAGTAACCAAATTTAATTGGTTTTGGGGTTAAGGTTCTTAATTAGTTTGGACACCAGAAGGTTTACAAGGAGAGAAATCAAGATGGGTAGATGGACACCCTTAATTTTAATGGCTGGCGGCGTAGCAATTTTACTAGGTACGTTACTAGGAATTAATTTTCCTATGGGCGGACAACAAACTGCTAATGTTCCCCAAGGACGCAGAGCATCTAGCGTTCTCCCAGCTAATATTAATGTTAATAGTGCTGCAAATGGTAATGATTCGGAAAATACTAGCAGTAATGAGTCAGAAACTGTAACTGGAAATAATTCTGGTAATAATTCTGCTACTGAAAGCCGCCGTACCAGTGTGGCTCAAAGTAATGCTTCTACAGAGGCTACAAACAATTCTTCTAATACTACACAAGAAACCAGTGGTAGTAGTGGCAGTAGTGGCAGTAGTGGCAGTAGTCGTAGTAGTAGTAGTAGTGGTGGTAATAATGACAGTTCCAGTTCTACCAATGAAACGTCTAGTTCTAATAATGAAACTGCTACTACAGACAGTAACTCAAATTCTAGTAGTAATAACAGCCAAGAGAAAAGACCGATTCGGGCTTTATGGTAATGGGTAATCAGTTTTATCTCAATTACTAATTCCCAATCAACAATTAACAGCCCTGATAGGTTATTAGTTATTTACTGATGACTAATGACTGGGCGCAGGCCCTGCGCCCCTACTGAACTAATGACTAATGATGTTTTAATTATTGGTGGTGGTATTATCGGGTTGGCTTGCGGTGTGGAACTGAGATTGCGGGGTGCAACTGTAACTGTACTTTGCCGTGATTTTACTGCCGCAGCCAGCCATGCCGCAGCGGGAATGTTAGCTCCTGATGCGGAAAATATTACTAATGAGGCGATGTTGTCTTTATGTAGGCGATCGCGTAATTTATATTTAGACTGGACACAAAAATTAGAGGAATTAACTGGTTTAAATACGGGTTATTGGCCTTGTGGTATCCTCTCACCAGTTTATCAACAACCTGAAAACCAGGGACACAGAAACGCTAACTGGTTGGATAAAAATACTATTAACCAATATCAACGAGGTTTGGGTGCAGATGTCATCGGTGGCTGGTGGTATCCTGAAGATGG
This sequence comes from Dolichospermum sp. ST_sed8, assembly GCA_028658405.1. GTDB lineage: Bacteria > Cyanobacteriota > Cyanobacteriia > Cyanobacteriales > Nostocaceae > Dolichospermum. Next base: position 2,039 of record JAKOGY010000309.1, read on the forward strand.
GCAAGTTGATAACCGGGCTTTAATTAAAGTTCTGCGGGCTGCGGCGGAGTCTTTGGGTATTGTTTTTAAAGATGGAATTACCGTAGAAGCGATTTCTCAACAACAGGGAAAAGTTATCGGTGTCCAAACTAATACTGGTTTATTTCGCGCTGACCATTATCTGTTAACTGCTGGTGCTTGGGTCAATCAATTATTGCCTTTACCAGTATGTCCCCGCAAAGGACAAATGTTAAGTTTGCGAGTCCCAGATGCTATTACTGAATTACCTTTAACAAGAGTATTATTTGGCGAAAATATTTACATTGTTCCCCGTCGTAATCGTTCTATCGTGATTGGTGCAACTAGCGAAAATGTGGGATTTACTGGCGATAATACTCCAGGGGGAATTCAAAGTTTATTACAATCAGCCATTCGACTATATCCGCAATTAGAGAATTATCCTCTCCAAGAACTTTGGTGGGGATTTCGTCCTGCAACTTCCGACGAATTACCTATTTTGGGTCATAGTCATTGTGATAATTTAACTTTCGCTACTGGTCATTATCGCAATGGGATTTTACTTGCACCAATTACAGCTACATTAATTGCTGATTTGATTTGTGAACAAAAGGCAGATCCTCTTTTAGCTAATTTTCATTATTCTCGCTTTTCTGCTGTGTCATCTACTACTACACCGATGTTAATTCATTCTACTCCTGCTGAACGCCGTAACCCAGAAATATCCGATTTAGCTGTTCCAGATTCACCATTAATTATTGCGGGAAAAAGCTTTAAATCTCGGTTAATGACGGGAACTGGTAAATATCGCAATATCCAGGAAATGCAGCAAAGTGTCGCTGCTAGTGGTTGTCAAATTGTGACTGTGGCTGTACGCAGAGTACAAACTAATGCCCCAGGACATGAAGGTTTAGCAGAAGCGCTAGATTGGAGTAAAATCTGGATGTTACCCAATACTGCTGGCTGTCAAACCGCAGAAGAAGCCATTCGGGTAGCCCGGTTGGGACGGGAAATGGCCAAGTTATTAGGACAGGAAGATAATAATTTTGTCAAGTTAGAAGTGATACCTGATGCTAAATATTTATTACCTGATCCCATTGGCACTTTGCAAGCTGCGGAACAGTTAGTAAAAGAAGGTTTTGCTGTATTACCTTATATTAATGCTGATCCGATGTTAGCCAAGCGGTTGGAGGAGGTGGGTTGTGCCACAGTTATGCCTTTAGCAGCGCCTATTGGTTCTGGACAAGGGCTGAAAACTACTGCCAATATTCAGATTATTATTGAAAATGCCCAGATCCCTGTGGTGGTAGATGCTGGTATTGGTGCGCCTTCACAAGCGGCTGAGGCGATGGAATTGGGGGCGGATGCGTTATTAATTAATAGTGCGATCGCATTGGCTCAGAATGCCCCAGCAATGGCTTATGCGATGAATTTGGCTACTATTGCCGGTCGGATGGCTTATTTGTCGGGAAGAATGCCAATGAAGGACTATGCTAGTGCTAGTTCACCTTTAACGGGAACGATTACTGGGTAGTTTTAACTAATATTGTGGTCTGAGCAATAGTGACGATATGGTTTCAGACTACAGTAATACCCGGCAGCCAAATTCTTTTAATCAGCAACGCTGAAAATTTAATCCTTAAAAAAAGAGGTCATCATTGACCTCTTACAAAATTACTAAAATAATCTCTGATTTATAGAAATTAAGATAAACCAGTATTTGTACCTTGCTTACCAGTTGCTAGTTCTACCTTAAGAATCTTGCCACCCATTTTCATGATGCGTTGTTGTTCACGGAACCAATTTTCATAAGGAACTAACTTAGTAAAGTAAGTATTTTGTAATTCGCGTTGGGTGCGAGTCCGAGTTAGGCTAGGAACACAAGCAGTTACTTTAAATAAACGAGCCATTTTGTTTCAAATCTCCTGATATTGTTTGGGAAACTTTTTTATCTCAAATATATTGAGTCAAAATCTTTAATTATTTTTTCCAAGACTGGAAACCAATCATCAACACCAGACTGATAACACTTACAATCAATTAGCAAGAGAACCTTCTAGTAATCATGATTGATCTCCAGACCAAAATACAAGCCGCACCTATATAACTAAGTGCAAACCCAACTCCTAGCTCAAGCCAGAGGAGATATAGTCAAAATAAACGCCCATTTCTTTACCAGCGTCAGGACCAACCAAACTAGCGGTTACTTCCTTCATAGCTTGGATAGCTTGAACGGTAGCGCCTACGGGTACTCCCAAGGAATTGTAGGTTTCTTTCAAACCATTCAATACACGCTCATCCAAAATGGAAGCGTCGCCAGCGAGCATAGCGTAGGTAGAGTAACGCAAGTAGTAATCCAAGTCACGGATACAAGCTGCGTAACGACGGGTGGTGTACATATTACCACCGGGACGGGTGATGTCAGAGTACAACAAGGATTTAGCTACAGCTTCTTTAACGATAGAAGCAGCGTTAGCGCTGATGGTTGTAGCTGCACGAACGCGCAGTTCACCAGTAGCGAAGTAGCTTTTTAGCTTGTCTAGAGCAGCGGTATCAAGGTATTTACCTTGAACGTCTGAAGAATTGATAACGGAGGTAATTGCGTCTTGCATTGTTGTTTTTTCCTTATTTCCAACCTTATTGCCACAGTTTAAGTTTGAGCCAAAAAATAGCTAAAACCTAACCCATTGCACCAACAACGTAGTCGAAGTAAGAACCAGCTTCACCAGCGTCTTCAGCAGACAACAAGGTAGCAGCAACGTTCTTCATAGCGGCAACGCCACCAGCAACTGCATCAATGGGAGTACCCAAAGATTTGTACATTTCTCTAACACCAACGATACCGATTTCTTCAATAGCGGTAACATCGCCAGAAACGATTCCGTAGGTAACGAGACGGAGGTAGTAGTCTAAGTCACGCAAACAAGTAGCTGTCATTTCTTGTCCGTAAGCGTTACCACCGGGGGAAACAACATCAGGACGTTTTTGGAACAGTTGGTCGCCAGCTTGCTTAACAATGCGCTCGCGGTTTTCGGTCAATACTTGAGCGATGCGAAGACGTTGTGCGCCACCAGCAACAAAACCTTTGATTCTGTCTAATTCGCCGGGGCTGAGGTAGCGAGCTTCTGCATCAGCATTCACGATAGCTTTCGTGACGATACTCATTAATGGATTCCTCCAAAACTAATGTAACCAGGATTTGATTAAACTGGTACGATTTTATGTGGTTGATAATGGCCTTACATCTTGGTTGACATTTCTAGCCAGATTGACTGGATTTGGTGTAAACCAGGTGGAAAACTCAATTACCTTCCGCAAAACATTGTCCAGTATTATGTTGAGCATTTATTACTGCTCTTAATATTTTGTAACACTTATTTTCAGATTCACTCTCTTTCGGAGGGTCTGAAAATGGGTAAAAGGTAATTGACACTCTGCGCTCTAAAGAGACGCAGATTCTATAGAGAGTTTCAGTCTATATCCC
>JAKOGY010000030.1 GCA_028658405.1 Dolichospermum sp. ST_sed8
CAAATTAATCACGCAAATCATAGTTCAGACAAATTAATCACGCAAATCATAGTTCAGACAAATTAATCACGCAAATCATAGTTCAGACAAATTAATCATGTAAATCATAGTTTGGGTTTGAAAAATATTTATTTGGGTTAATTATGATAATTCTTATTAAGTTAGCACAATTTTTCCAGTAACATCCAACCAGTTTTGCTTTTAATGAGGATTTGGCGATCGCGGTCAAAAAGCACAGAACCACAGGCTATGATGGTTTTACCTTGTTCATTGTGGCTATTCATATATGCTTGAGTGCGGGTATCAATTGTTTCTGCAATGGCACTATAAACCTGAGTTACCCAATTACTACCTGCATTACTATCGAGAATTCTCAGATAATTTAAAGCTGCTTCTGCTGTCGGACTTTGAAAAATGGCTTGAATATCTGGAGACTGTAAACCCAGCATAGAACAATGGGCGGTTAAAATTTCCCTCCGACCATCGGCTAAATGATGATGAGTATGAAAGATTCCCCCCGCTAATTTCATCAATTTACCGTGATAACCAAATAATAAAATTTCTTTGACACCTAAGACATCAGCAGCAACTAACATTGGCCCCAACCAATTGGCAGTTTTTACCATTTGTGCGGGGTTAATACCCAGTTTTTGCGCCAAATCTAGTCCATTTTCCCCAATACAAAATACCAAAGTTGTAAATTGACTAGCTTTATCTGCTAAATCAGCGCGAAAAGCTGTTAATTGATCTGGTGTACTTAAAGGTTGAGAAATCCCTGTTGTTCCTAATAAAGACAGTCCTTCTACTACCCCAAATGCAGAGTTAGAAGTCCTTACAGCAAGCGATCGCCCCTCTGGTAAAATAATTGTTACCTTGATTTTTTCTGTGGGTGCTAATAATCGCTGTAAATTTTCCTTTAATAACCTTTGAGCATAACCATAAATTGCGGCTTTCCCCTCACCATTGAGTTGCTTCCCAATCCCCTCTCCACCCTGAATAATTACTGCTTCTCCCTCTCCCTTGTACCATGCCACCACAGCCCAAATTGGTGTGTTTCTAGTTAAATCTAGGTTATCACCAGGCTCACTACGAGTAATAGCCAAAGCTTGATTTTCAGATATTCCTGCGACTTGCTCAATTGGTATTTCGGCAATTTCCGCAGGTTCAAGCAAATCTATAGAAACAACAGTGAGAGGTTGATGATTACGTAACCAATACAAAGCCGCAACAGCAGCAGCACAAGCAAAAACCGGGAGAGTGTATCCAGAACGGGACATAGCAACAATTAAAAATTAACAATTAAAAATTAAAAAAATTCTTACCCATTACCCATTACCCATTACCCATTACCCATTACCCATTCATACACCAACTTTTGACAATAAAACTTGCATATCTTCCCAAGAAATATCTTGTTGAAGATAACAAGGTGCGTCTGGATTATAAGGACTTGCTATGCGGTCAATTGTGATAATTTTAGCCGTATCTGGTAATACGGGAACATCTGGATCATAAGCAGTAGGGCGCATTAAAGAACTAGAAAAACCTTTAAAAACAGCAATTTGGTCGGATTCATCATCAATTTCTACAGTGACGATCAGAACTTCTTGTGATTTTTTGACTGTATATTGTTCCAGTCTTTTACCAACAGAGTTATTCATTGATTATCTTTACTACACAACTGCATAATGAAAAAAAAGAATTAATCTACTTTTTTAATTCTAAATTCTAAATTCTAAATTCTAAATTCTTTAGTGTGTAGCCGAACGCCCATGTTTACCAAGTTTAACGGCGACAAAATAACTTAAATAAACTATGTAAAATCCTAAAGTAACTATACCCAGAAATCCTAGAAAAGCAGGTTTACTATTGTAGTGGAAATAGTCTTTAAAGATTAATGGTGCTTCTAACCAGACACTACAGTAAGGAGTTTTGAGAGCAGTTCTTGAAAAAGCACAACCCAAAAAAGGTAGAAGGGCTATTGCTCCTAAACTACAATAAACTGTTGTTGCCCAACGCCAAGAAGTAAAAATCAATTTCAATGGACTATTGGGATAGTAGTCAATTTCATCATTGATATCTACCCAAAACCATAGTGAAATAGGGATGAGAATCCGTGCCATTAGAGCAGAGATAAAACTCACTCCAAAACCGCCAATCATTAAGTACATACTAATCACTAATAAACTAGCTACTCGCCAGTAAATCATTAATAAGCGTTGGACTACTTCTGCTTTTTGCACAAATGCCCATACAAGAATAATTAAAGGAATAATGAGCGTAAATAATAATGCCAGTCGGTAGTCCATCCAAACATAAGGGCGAAACCATACTTGTGTCATAAAGTCAATAGAAAAATTTGTGATTGGATATTTAATAGCGTAGCGTGGCGTTAGCCATGTAAGAAAAAAGCGCGTTGGGGGATTTGATTCAAAAGTGAAAAACGGGGAGTTTATTCCCCGTCTACTCCCAATCCCTATACCAATGGAGTATAAAACCATTAATATAGGAATCATAAATGATATTTGAAAAATTTTAAGTAGTGTAGGCAATGCCCACCCTACGTATATTTCAAAAATCAAATATTAGTCCTATATTCCAGTAAATTGTCACTTGTTGAAAAAGGTACAACTGCTGGTTCTAGTCTTCGTAAAGACGGCACTCATCTGCTTCTGGATTATCATCGCAGTATTTTTCTAAAGCATTTTTAGGCTTGACTTGACGCTGGTGAGAGGCTTCAGCTTGCAATTCTTCTACAGCATCCCAAGCCGCAGCACATTCAGCGGAGTTACCACCGGAAATATCGCATACAGCGCGAGCTTGTTCAACTTCTTCTTGGATTTTTTCTTGGATGCCTGTGGTAACTTCTGTTTGGGTATTGGTCATGATTGTGTCTCTTTATGTTTTGTTTATACTAGTATAGAAAATCTGGGAAAATTGTCCTTTTTTTTCTCTGAGATAACTAGTTTTACACTTTTTGGTGATAATTGCGGTAGGTAGTATCTTCCAAAAGGCTCTTTGCTCATTGAGAGAGATATGTCCAGAGAATTATCCCATGAATATGATAAGCTGTTATACCTATAACTTACATGATTTTCATTTTTAATACAGACTAAGAATATCGCTTACAAGAATTTTATGTGTAATTTCCATTTATTATACTCGCTTGCAAGCATTATTTTATTTTGACATAAATAATTTATACACTAATTTTTCCTTGAATAATGGATTATTCATATACAGTAAGGCTTTTAGGTCAATTTTTTATTGTACACAGCCATAATATGTATTTATCGCTAATAACCTGATAATTACAATCTAATTATTATTATTATAATTAATAACAAAAGATAGGTTTGTCATCCCCTTAGTTACTATGTGATAATTATGTATTATGCGGACATGGCTGTACAAGGCAAAGATCAACATTTACAGCTTTTACTTGAAGCTAAAAATAAACGTGGTACATCTAAAATTTGGGCAGCCAAAATGCGACGCAATATGTATGCTCATGGTTTACTCCCAGAAACACCTTTTTTTCTATTAGCACTCCCAGATAAGTTTTATTTGTGGAAAGATGTAGGCTTATCTACTGATTTAATAGAACCAGATTATGAAATTAATCCAGAACCTTTTCTTGAAGCTTATTATCCTAAAGCATATACTATGCCTAACGTTACGCTTACGCTATCAGAATATGAGATTAGTAGCGAAGGTTTTGAACTCATACTTTCTGCTTGGCTGCATCAAATATTAACAGTACCGTCGATTGATTTACTCCCAGCAAATATGAATTGGATAGTGAATTCAGGTTTATTTGATGCTATTCACAACGGTTACCTAAAATTGGAGGAATTAGTTTAATTGCAATGAATGTTTATGTAGAAACGAATTTTGTTTTAGAACTAGCACTGCTTCAAGAACAGCAAGAGATTTGTCAACAATTGCTAAACTTAGCAGAAGCCGACAGAATAAATTTGATTTTACCTGCATTCAGTTTCACAGAACCTTATGAAACACTGATTCGTAGGGAAAAAAAACGCCGAAATTTATCACAAAATTTGCACCAAGAGCTTTCTCAGCTTGGACGTTCTCTACCTTATCAACAACAGGTGCGTACTTATCAAGAAATTACTGAGTTTTTAGTCAATAGTGGGAAAGAAGAAAAGGAAAGATTCCAAATAATTGTAGAAAAGTTATTAGGGATTAGTGAAATTATACCTTTAACAGTGGAGATACTAACCGCAGCTATAAAACATCAGTCTGAACTTGACTTTACACCCCAAGATGCTATTGTTTATGCTTCGATTGTTGAGCATTTAAGTAAGTCAAATGAACGACAATGCTGTTTTATTAATAGAAACTCTAAAGACTTTGATAATCCAGATATTGCAGAAGCTTTAGATAAATATAGTTGCCGTATATTATTTAAATTTGATTCTGGATTTAGCTATGTTAAAAATCAAATTGGTATTGTTTAAATAATTTACTAACTCAAATTGATACAATCCCCAAGGAGATTATGATGACAGCTATTACCGTCAACTTAAACCCCATTATCCAACTTAACGAAAATCAGTTTTATCAACTTTGTCGAGAAAATCCTGAAGTTAAATTTGAGCGCAATGTAAAAGGAGAAATATTGATCATGTCACCAACAGGAGGAGGAACAGGAAAACGGAATGTAGAAATTGCAGCAGATTTTGTATTTTGGAATCGTCAAACTAAACTAGGAGTTTGTTTCGATTCTTCTACCTGTTTTAAACTTCCCAATGGTGCAAATCGTTCTCCTGATGTCGCTTGGATAAAAAATGATAGATGGAATGCACTTACTCCAGAAGAACAAGAAAAATTTCCCCCCATTGCCCCAGATTTCGTTTTAGAATTAATGTCACCGAGCGATAGTTTGCAGGAAACCCAAGCAAAAATGCAGGAATATATCAATAATGGAGTTAAATTAGGTTGGTTAATTAATCGGAAACTGCGGCAAGTGGAAATTTATCGTCTTGGTAAAGCAGTGGAAATATTAGATTTTCCTCAACAATTATCAGGTGAAGATATTTTAACAGGGTTTATTTTAGATACGCAAATTATCTGGGGATAGAGATTATTTATTAATTTGCTCTCGGATAATTTTCCCAAATGCAATAACGGCATCATATTGATCAGGCATAGCAATATAATGTAGTAGCAAAGCTGGATCTAAATCTGGAAAAAATCTACTCCGATTTACCTCTACATATTCTCCGGCTTCTGTAAAACTGAATATTTTGATTTGATTAGATTTCCAAAACCAAATTTCTGGTATTCTCTTAGGTTTAAATAATTCTGTTCTGTTAATAGTTCCACTCGTGACAATAACCTCAATAACGATATCGGGGATTTCCTTTTCTGTCCCAATGCTGTAAGAATCATCTGGTGTTCCCGCAGCATATCCAGGTTCTTCTAACGTAAAACCACCACGTTTATAAAAACGGATATTCTTCTCTCTCATGTAAACTTCTAACAATAAGCCCAGAGTGCTTTTCACCTTTTCGTGTTTTTCACCAATAGGAGCCATAATTTCTAAAATCCCTGATAAATAAGACAAGCGAACATTTTGTTTTTCATGAAGATGTGCTTCAATACCTTTGAATTGCTCCCAAGAAACATCCTTTAGTGTTACCAATTTTTCTTCTATTACTTGATCATCTACAAGTGGCATAGTCATAACAATGCTTCCTTAAAAACTATAGATGTAATTATTTACCAGTACTGACGATTCCCGACCATTGCACCTTTTTTTCCCTTTCTCGACGATAAGAAAAGAAATGTTCCGGAGTTTGAAAAGTACAATAGGGAGCGATCGCAATTTGTTCTAAACTAATTCCTAACTGTTCCAACTGTAAAGCATTTACCCGCCGCACATCTAAACGCACTTTTCCCGGTTCCGGATCTACAAGCAAAGGTGAATTGGGTAAATCATGTAACGCACTAACTATTTTTTCTGGTTCATTATGTGGTATGATAGTGTTGCCGATTTCCGCAGCCACTTCCACAGAAACTTGGTAAACTTCTCCTGCAATAGCCGGACCCATGGCCACGCGCAAATCTGCTAAACTACTACCGTGGGATTGCATTCTCATAATAGCTTCCGGGACAATTTTCGCCGCAGTACCCCGCCAACCAGCGTGTAAAGCCGCCACCTGTCCTGTTTTCACATCTCCAATCAAAACAGGTGTACAATCAGCAGAAGCCACCCACAGAGCTTGTAAAGGTTGCTGACTCATTAAACCATCTGCCAATGCCAAATCATCATCACTGGTATTGACATGATCCTCAACTTCCTGGGGAGTTAAAACAGTATTGCCATGTACCTGTTTTAAACGATAAGCTAAAGCATCTGGTTGTAATGCCTGAGTTAGCTCATGAGGTAAGCGTGGCCAAAACTTTTGGGTAAAGAAACCATGAGACCAGGGTTTTAGAAGATTACAGGTTAGGTAAGGTAGACCTTCCCAATTGTGCCAGTGCCAAGTGTGCATCTTTAACCAACCCTAAACAGAAAATTAACAACCGTTAATCATTGACACTCTCACAGGCTAAAGCCTGTGAGATTCTGCTAACAGAATTAGATTAAGGGTTTAGCCCAATCCAATCTTGCTGCGACCGTCAAACGCCGCCTAAACGCTCAAAACAACTGCTAATCAAAGTGTCGAAATTGCGCTTACTTTTATTGTTTTCAGTGTTTTTGTGAATCCATCACTAAGCCAAGATGTGGTACGCTCCACGACCTGCCATTATTCGCTCTTTCTTGTCTTACTGCCGTTAGGACTTGAACCTAACCGTTGTTTCATAAGAGCCGGGATTTCTCCGGACTAGGATGCTTCAATACGTAGATGTTTTTTGTTCTTACTCACAATTTAATTCTAACATACCGCATGGATTAAAATCCCCCGTGTCGCTTATAAGTAATGGGACACAATTAATTACACAACTGATTTTTCTGTTCCCAGTTAAGAGTTCCCTCTCTCAACGAGTGAATTTAATTTTGTCCGACTACTTATCTCACAGGCTAAGTGCCAGTGAGCTTTACGCTTACCGGATGCTCTTATAATAACTTGAACAACAGCCAAAAAAAATTTGAACTATGGTGAACTGTGGTGGAATTTAATCAGCAACTTTTGGTAGATAGCTTAAAAGCAGAATATAAGCATCAAGATATACCATTCTCTCTACATATTTTTAACACAGTATCCTCTACAAATCAAACCCTGTGGGAACTAATAGACCAAGGAGAAAAACCTGGCTCTGTGGTTATTGCCACCCAGCAAACTGCCGGCAAGGGGCAATGGGGTCGTCAATGGCAGTCTTCTACAGGTGGTCTATATCTTTCGATGGCAATAACTCCTAACTTAGAAGCTACCAGTAGTTATCAACTTACTTTAGCCAGTGCTTGGGGAATTACCGCACAATTAAGAAAATGTGGTATATCTGTCGGCATAAAATGGCCAAATGATTTAGTATTAGATGGTCGCAAGTTAGGTGGTATTCTAACTGAAACCAAGGTCAATCAAGGACAAATCACTCAAGCAGTTATTGGGGTGGGGATTAATTGGGCAAATCAAGTTCCAGAAACTGGAATTAATCTGCAATTATGGCAAAATTCCCAGAATTGTCAGATGATTCATCATCTGGAAATCTTAACCTCACAGGTTTTAATCGGAATTAAGTCCGGTATAGAGTGTCTACAGGTAGAAGGAATAAGCATACTTTTATCTCGCTACCTTGATCTACTCACAAATATGGGTGATCAGGTTTATGTCAATAATTTTTTAGGTAAAGTAGTTGGAGTAACTCAAGAGGGTAATCTGCGCTTAAGAATGGCAACTTATGATCCAAAAGCAGCTTTAATACCAGAAATTTCTGTTCAACCGGGTACAATTAGTTTGGGTTATCGTCAAACTTGTGTTTAATGATTCAGTTTGTTAACAATTTAGCTCTTTAAGCAAAACAGATAACTAAGTAAAGCAAGTTGGGATTTGAAATATAAGAGGATGTTTGATAGCTTGCGTGGCGTTAGCAATAAAGTTCTATTGTCGGTATCAAAAGTTTTAGATCCCTCTAAATCTCCCTTAAAAAGGGAGACTTTGATGACCGTTCCCCTTTTTTTAGGGGGGCTAGTACCGCAAGGCGGAATTAAGAATTTAGAATTTAGAATTTAGAATGAATACAGCATAAGCTTTTCATTGATTCGGAATGGTTCATTAACTTACGCCGTACTGTACTAAGGGGGATCTAAATCTAAAAGTGCCTAAAGTCACACTGAAACACTTTATAGCTACGCCACGCTTCGCCATCAAACAACGTCTAAGATTAGAGTTAATTCAACATTATTCAACTGCGTGTTTTTACTGAAGTTGAAATTCCAAAATTGATTATTTATCCTTTATTACACACAACAAAAGAGAAAAATGACGCAGCACCATAAATCTGTCCATAAAAAACCTTACGCCGGTGGTACGAGTAACCGATTTGCTTCTAGATTACCAGCACAAAGTCTCTGTTTATTAAGTAGTATTAGTCTTCTAGGCAGCGGGTTTGTAACTGCTCAAACAGAAACTTCATCAATAGACAACATTGTCCCCACTATTGAAAATTCCCAACCAACAGCAGTTGCAAATCCAGTTCAGAAAGAAACTATTGTTCCAGAAATAGCCAAGCCACAACCAGATTTTGCTGCCCGCCAAGTTAATCTAAGAAAGAGGCTAAATAGCAAAAGTGTTTCTGAAGCAAAAAATGCTCAACCCACTGCTAGTGTAAGAATTTCTAAATCCAAAGCAGAAAATACTCAACCCGCTGCTAATGTTAGTGAAGTTGATTCTGTAATTAAAAAACTCCCAGAAGTTTCTCAAGCAGATAATAATTCTCAAGACATTACTAAGGATACAGAGAATAAACCCAAGGATTATAACAACGCTTATATTGATACGAATGAATATAATGGCGCAAGTACGGACACTTATCAACCACCTAGTTCTGTAGTGGTGACAGACAGGTCTACCGGTTGTGGTCTAACTGTGTCTATTAGAAAAGACAGTTGCGCTAAAGCGAAACAGGCTCCTACTGTGGCTAAGTCTAAAGAATCATCACCAACTTGGCTGAAGAAAAGTGAAATTGCTGTAACCCCAGGTTCTGTTCCCAAAAAATTAGGCTGGAAAACTATACCTGCAAATAGCAATCCAAGTAGCAATCCCAGTGAGAATGTTACTCAGAATGTGGCTGAAACTGTCGCTAGTAATGTCAGTAAAATTAGTCAACCTCAAAATAATTGGCGGATTTCCAGAACTAAGACCAGCAGTCATACCAAGGCCGCATATCATGCTAATCGCTTTATCCCCAGTCCTAGCGAATTTAGTACAACAAAGGTGAGTTCTGCCCCTATCGCTCCCCAGGTAGGTAGTTTACCAGCGCCAATGATGGAGGGTAATCTTGCCCCCCGGACTAGTATGGTGTCTTATGACTTCGCTCTGGCATCAGTATTACCTGAAGTTCCTTACACTAATACTATGGCCTATCGTGGTACTGTCGGCGGCGGAATGATCTTCCCTCTGGCTGCTGCTGCACCAATTACGTCTTTATTTGGCTGGCGGGTTCATCCTATCACGGGCGATCGCCGTTTTCACGCTGGTACAGACTTAGGAGCGCCTACAGGAACACCAATTTTAGCAGCAGCTAGGGGTCAAGTAGAATCCGCTAACTGGCTGGGTGGTTATGGTTTAGCTGTCACCATTAATCACAGTTCGGCGCAACAAAGTCTCTACGGGCATATGTCAGAAATCTTTGTTCAACCTGGTCAATGGGTAGAACCCGGAACTATCATTGGTCGAGTTGGTAGCACCGGTAACTCTACTGGGCCTCACCTCCACTTTGAAATTCGTCACCTCACCCAAGAGGGATGGGTTGCTGTTGACCCAGGTGTGCAGTTAGAAGGCGGCATCAGCCAGTTGGCACAAGGCACACAAGGCACAAAAACAGCCCAAGCTCAGTAATTCATTGGGTAATAGGTAATAGGTAATGGGTAATGGGTAATGGGTAATGGGAAAAAACATTTGTATTGCCTATGTATTGCCAATTACCAATTACCAATTACCAATTACCTATTCCCTCTACAAATATCCGTTTTCTGCTAGAAATGCAGTTGTAATTTCCTCTTGTTGATGGTGATAATTTCCAGGAGTTAGGAATTTTTCTACGTATTTACCTAAAATGTCTCCTTCCAGATTTACCCAACTACCGGCTACTAAATGACTTAGATTGGTTTCGCTGTATGTGAGGGGGATGACAGCAACTGTAAATTGAGATGATTCTGATTTATATTCAGCTACGGTGAGACTGATACCATTTACGGCAATGCTACCTTTAGGGACAATATAACGCGCGATCGCTTGTGGTGCAAGAAAGGTCATTTCCCACGAACTAGCAGTTTGTTCAGATGTAATTAACTGACCAATTCCATCTACATGACCCATGACAAAATGACCGCCGACTTTACCACCTACCCGCAGTGACGCTTCCAAATTGACATATCTTTGTTGGGTCTCTTCTTTACCTAATGTTGTGCGGCGGAGGGTTTCCGGTGAAGCGGTGGCAATAAACCCATCCTTTAATATCTCTTCAACTGTCAGACAGACTCCATCTACCGCCACACTATCACCATAGGCTAAATCCTGAATAATCATCTCTGGCTGACTAAGATAACTAATCTGCCACGAATCTGCCGTTAAGGGTTTTATGGTTCCTAAACCTTGAATTAATCCTGTAAACACAGCTTTTGGGAAACTAATTTTATTTATTGCCTAATTTTGGCGGAAATCAACTAATAATTCTCGGAAAAAATGTAAAGCCTGTAAGTTTAATTTATTTCCCAATTTTGGTAAATGAATATTAACATATTAACATCAATCCCAAGGCATACTTGAATCAGAAGATTAAAGAAGGATAAAATTATGAAGGATAAATAAATTAGTTGTTACGAGGGTATGTAATTAGCTCATTTATACCTGATCACTAGATAAGGTTTGCAGCAAAGAAAGCAAAAGCGTTGATAGATAAATGTTTACAGAGTTTTATCAGCAAACAAGTGCAATATTATTGAAAATAGATGTTGAAAACCCTTGCATTTTCAATCTTCTATAACCGGATAAATTTGAGGACTCATTGGTGAACCCTTCTCTTCCTTCTTCCTTCCTCCTTCTTCCTTCTTCCTTCGTGTCCTTCGCTCCTTCGTGGTTCATTAACTCCTGACTCGGTGACTCCTGACTCGGTGACTCCTGACTCCTATTCCATGGCTTATGCCACGCTATCGGAGTTTAATAGAAGCATTATAGACAAGAAAATTCCTATGTTTATTTCTGTCCCAGAAAAAACTGAAGAAATGTATTACCTGCAACATAGTTCCAAGCGATTAAAGAATCTTAGAGGCTAAACCAATGATAGAAATGAAAGTCGCTGGTATAGCATTAGATGCGCTCACCCGCAGCCCGATTGTACTTCTGAAAGATGGTTCAGATCGTCGCGCTTTGCCCATTTACATCGGTCAGGAACAAGCTAGGGCAATTATGGGGGCGATGGAAAATCAAAAGCCCCCTCGACCTTTAACCCATGATCTGATCGTGAATATGTTGGAAATATGGAATATGACTTTAGATCGGGTCATTATTCATACTCTCCAAAAGGATACCTTTTATGCGGCGTTGATTCTTCAGCAAGGGGATGTCAAAAAAGAAATTGATGCTCGTCCGAGTGATGCGATAGCGATCGCTCTCAGGACAAATACCCCCATTTGGGTGATGGAAGAAGTCGTTGCTGATGCTTCTATTCCTGTAGATCGTGATGCTGATGAAGCTGAACAGGAAGCTTTCCGCGAATTTATTTCTAATCTTCGTCCTGAGGATTTAATTAAGCGCTTTGGTAATGGTGATTAAGTTGTAAATGCTGAGAATGGAGAAGAAAAAGAAAGTAGCAAAAAAGCTAAAATTTCTGCTTTTTTCTTCATACTCAGCATTCATGACAAGTTGAGATTTTGTATCCTAGAAGACTCCACAAAAAAGATAATTCAATCTTGTGGGATGGGCATCTGGTTCCCTTCTGATATTATTAGCAGGGACAGATGCCTGCACCACAAGAAATTTTGGGATATTTTTTTATTTGGAAGTCTCCTAGATCATCCAGGATTTCAACAGAGATAATAATTATCATACAATCAATAATTATAAAATACTTCCTAAGATAGATTTTTAACTATGATTATCTTCTATATTCCTATGTGCAATATTATGCTAATAGTTAGATTAGAATTATTTCAACTAGAAGTATTATTAAAGGTGTAGGATTATATTGATATTCATTGGTGTCAACTTAAGGTAAAACCCATATCCTGTAAGGTATTCAAATTCCTTACTAATAGTAAGAGTTATCTAAAAATGACTAAACATTTGGAAAATTCCTTAGTCCACTTCAGTGGACTTGAGCTATTAGACAGGGAATTTATTCCCTGGTGGGTGTGGAAGCCAACGGATAAGTAGGGGCGTATTGCAATACGCCCCTACTTAAGCAATACGCCCCTACTTAAGTTGACACCAATGATTGCTATTAAATTATTAAAAATAGTAAAATCATTGTTTTCATAGCTAAGATACAGGTGCAAAAACCTCAATGTTAAATATTCATTATTTGAGGATAAAAGATTTATTGAGAATACCTGCACGGCTAGGGGTAGTCAAAGTTACTAGTGCGATGCCTTTGGCGAGCGCAGCTATCGCTATTTTCATTGGTAGTTTGGTATTACTAGGTTGGTATTTTGATATTGAAATTCTTAAAAAGGGCTTTCCAGGTAGTCCTGCCACAATGAAGGCAAATACAGCATTATGTTTTTTGCTGTCTGGATTATCCCTGTGGCTATCCCAAATCATGGTGGTTCAGAGGACAAGTTCAGGAGAAAAAAGGCGTGTTTTTTACTTGAGAATGTCTCGATTTTGTGCTGTAGCAGTGGCGGGAATTGGGTTACTGACAATTATTCAATATTCATTTGGCTATAATTTCGGGATTGACGAACTGTTATTTCAGGACTCACCAATAGTATTGACGACCTCCCACTCTGGACGCATGGGGGTTAATACCGCACTATGTTTTACGCTGATTGGTGTAGCTTTATATCTAATTATTCAGACAAATAAACAGTGTAAATATTGGTATGCCCAAATTTTCACCATTATAGCTGCGTTGATTTCCTTACAGTCGCTGCTCGGCTATGCCTACAAAGAAGATTTGCTTTATCGTATTGCCCTACACACAGGATCAATGGCCTTCCATGCAGCACTGACTTTAATGACGCTATGTATCGGTATTCTGTGGGCGACTTCAAAGCAGGGATTAATGCAGGTAATAACTAATGATAGCTATGGTGGTGTAATAGCGCGGCGGTTATTATTCCCAGCCATAATCATACCTTTTGCAGTGGGTTGGTTAATACTTAACGGTGAACGGGCAGGAATGTATGATGTAGGTTTTGCTATTTCACTGTTTGCTATTATTTTAATGATCATTTTTAGCGTTTTAGTGTGGCAAAGTGCGCTGGTAATTGATCGCCTCACTCGTCAACGTTATCGCGCCGAAGCAGCATTGAAAATCAACGAAGAGAAACTACAAAGTTTTGTCAACGCTAACATTATTGGTATTTTATCCGGCGACATTTTTGGTGGTATTTACGAAGGAAACGAAGAATTTCTGCGAATAACTGGTTATACACAAGAGGATTTAGTAGCTGGTAGGATAGATTGGCGAAATCTGACACCACCGGAATTTTTACATTTAGATGAACAAGGCATCGCTCAAGGTAAGTCTAGTGTAGATGGTGCTTGTGTGCCATTTCAAAAAGAATGTATTCGCAAAGATGGTAGTCGTGTCCCCGTATTAGTTGGTTTTGTGTTGTTGGGAGAAGAACGGGAGAAGTCAGTAGCCTTTATTCTAGATGTGAGTGAACGAGAAACTGCACTGCGTAAACTCCAGGAAAGCAAGAAAAAAATCCTCAAACTTAACCAAAAATTAGAACGCCGAGTCACCGAGTTACAAACCTTGTTGGACATGATTCCTATTGGTATTGGCATAGCCAAAGATCCAGAATGTCACACTATTACCATGAATCCGACTTTTGCCAAGTTACTGAAAATGCAGCCTCATGAAAATGCGTCTCTTAATGCTCCCCCAGATGAAAGACCAACAACATTTAAAATTTTCCATGAGAGTAGAGAACTGACTGAACAAGAACTACCCATGCAGTATGCTGCGGCTCATGGTGTGGAAATTTTGGATTTTGAAGTTGATGTTGTCCATGATGATGGCACAGTTGCGACTATGCTGGAATATGTCACCCCGCTATTTGATGAACAGGGGAAAACTAGAGGTTGTATCGGCGCATTTTTGGATATTACGGAGCGAAAGAAAACTGAGAACTTGGTGCGAAATCACCAAAAATGGCTAGAAGATATACTTAACTGGATGCCGATTCCTATCGCATTTATCGAACCAGGAACGGCGCGGGTAACATTTGCTAATCAAGCTGCTGATAAATTAGCTGGGGGTGAATTTCCTAAAAACAAACCAGCGGAAGAATATCACACTGTTTACCATTGTACAGATGCCGCAGGCGATCGCATTCCTAATGAACAAATGCCGGGAGTGCGGGTAGCGCGTGGGGAAAGTTTGACGGGACTTGAGGTAGACTGGCATACGTCTGAAGGTATTTCTCCTCTTCTCATATATTCTGATGCTCTGCCAGCCATACACGGTTATCCAGAAACCTGTATCATGACTTTCCAAAATATTACTAAACTCAAACAAGTAGAAAAAAACTTGTTATCAAGCTGCAAAAATCTCCAGCTACTATTTAATACGGCTAACAGTCTCCTATCTAGCCAAGAACCAGTGGAATTAATGAATAGTATTTTCCAAGAATTGGCAGAGCAGATTGATTTGGATGTTTATCTTAACTATGTGGTTGTAGAAAACTCTCCGATGATGCGGTTAAGTTCTTACATAGGGATTTCTGAGGAACTGGCTAAAGAAATTGAAATACTAGAGTTTGGACAAGCAGTATGCGGTAATGTAGCTCGGACGCAACAACCAATTGCTTTAAATCATATCAATCAATCTACTGACCCAGAAACAGAGTTACTTCGCTCTCAGGGAATTACGGCTTTTTATTGTTATCCGTTAATGACTCAGGGACGGCTGGTTGGTACTCTTTCTTTTGGTAGTCGTCATGTTGCTGATTTCACTGAAAATGAACAAGGGATTATGCAAGCTGTGTGTGACCAAATGGCGATCGCTATAGACCGAGCTAATTTGATCAATTCTTTGCAGACACAAACTGAGCAATTACGGGAAGCTAACCGGATGAAGGATGAGTTTCTGGCGGTTTTATCCCATGAATTGCGATCGCCTCTCAATGCCATAGTCGGCTGGTCTCATCTACTAAGGATTCGCAAGTTCAGCGAAGATCAGGTAGCAGAGGGTTTAGAAACTATTGAACGCAATGCGAAGATGCAAAACCAGCTAATTGATGATTTGTTGGATATTTCGCGCATCACTAGAGGCAAGTTGAAGTTTAATCCTCGGAATTGCGATTTAGTTCCCATTATTAAGTTAGCAATTGATACTGTCTCCCTAGCTGCCCAAGCGAAGGAAATCAATTTGCACTTTTACCCCTATTCTGAAGAGTCTGGGGAGTTGGGAACCCAAACAAGGCAGTTAGCCTCTTCTGTGATTGTTTCCGGTGATAGCGATCGCTTACAACAGATTATCTGGAATTTGTTAATCAATGCTATCAAGTTCACACCTCAAGGCGGTAATGTAGAAATCAGACTGAATAAGACTGCGATTTGTAGCCCAGAGCTAAAAAGTGATCATCCTCAATTGACAAAATATGCGGAAATTCAAGTAATTGACAATGGAGTTGGGATTACTGCTGATTTCCTCCCCTACGTCTTTGATCGCTTTCGTCAAGCTGATAGTTCCAGCACTAGGTCTTATGGTGGACTAGGACTAGGATTATCACTCGTGCGCCATTTAACAGAACTGCATGGTGGTACTGTTTATGTCGAAAGTTTAGGTGAAAACCAAGGATCAACATTTACAGTCAAACTCCCACTCCTAGAAGCAAGCAGAAATGCCCAGGAGCAAAAGTATGGGGAAGGATCAGAAAAATCTTCTTCTGTCCCTCTGGGTTCTTCAGACTGTCTGCCAATACTTGAAGGGGAGAAGATAGAGTGCGAGCTATACAGGCAGGTTTTCAGTTGCATTTGCCTAAACCCATTGAACCAGAGGAATTAGCTACAGTGGTGGCTAGTTTAGTGAAACGCAATGTGCTAAATTCGGATTTATAACCGTTTGTGTAGAAGAATTTTGCAAAACAGGCACTACTTTGGATTAAATCCGTCAAATATCTTGATTTTATTCAAAAATATCGAACAGGAGTAGGGGCAATCCCCCCGTGGTTGCCCCTCTCCTTCTTCAATACAATGGTTTCAAACTAACATGAAATTCAATTTCCATCAATTTGGTTCTCAGAAATTACTAAAAAAGTTATTTCTGCCTTTATTTTTAATTTCCCTACTCATGGTTTTTTGGGGAAACGCCTTTACACCAGTTATCGCACAAGAAGGATCACGTCAAGAAATTCGTGGTGTGTGGATGACAAATAATGATCTGAATATTCTTAGAGATAGGACTAAAGTTCAGGAAGCAGTAATCCAACTGCAAAAACTCAATTTTAACACTATCTATCCTGTAGTTTGGAATTCTGGTTATGTCATGTATCCTAGTGCTGTAGCCAAGCGGTTAGAAATTCAACCATTTGTATTTCAAGGCGTAGATGGACATGATATTCTTGCCGATTTGATTGATAAATCTCATCGGCAAAACTTACTAGTAATTCCCTGGTTTGAATTTGGATTTATGGTTCCTCCCAGTTCAGAATTAGCCATGAATAAACCAGAATGGCTCACACAGAAAAAAGATGGTAGTCAATTATCTGTTGGTGCTGCTGGTGAAGTTGCTTGGTTAAATCCATTTCATCCAGAAGTACAACAGTTTATTAGCGATTTACTTGTAGAACTTACCAATAAGTATGATCTTGATGGTATCCAATTTGATGATCACATGAGTTTGCCTTCTGAATTTGGCTACGATAAATATACAGTTGCCTTATATCAACAAGAAACCAAAAAAACTCCCCCAAGTGATCCTCAAAATCCAGAATGGATAAATTGGCGGGCAAATAAGATTACAGATTTTATGGTGAGACTTAACCAAACAGTTAAACAGATAAAACCGAAAATGATTTTCTCTGTCTCTCCTAATTACTATGATTATGCCTATAAATTTCACCTTCAAGATTGGTTGAATTGGGTAAGATTAGATATAGTAGATGAGTTAATTGTGCAAGTTTATCGGGAGAATTTAGATCATTTTATTGATAAACTTTCCCGTCCAGAAATGGCAGAAGTAAAACAAAAAATTCCGGCGGGAATCGGTATCATGGCAGGTTTAAGAACTAAACCCGTATCAATTCAACAGATTCAATCTCAAGTTCGTGCTGCCCAACAACGGGGACTGGGAGTAGCTTTTTTCTATTATGAAAGTCTTTGGAATACTGCACCAGAAACATTAAAAGAACGTTTGGCTGGATTTCAAAGTTTATTTCCATATCCTGCATTAAGAACGGCTGTAGAGTCTGCCGAAGGGTCAATAAATCCAGTAGAGGCAATGATAAATCCAGCAGGGGAAACGAATATAGAAGGGGAAACAAATCTAACTGTGACTGACAAAATACCATTGTAATATGTCATTTGATTGATTTTTTATTGAGATTAGGACTTACGCATTGACAAAAATATCAAATATTTATGGCTGTAGAAACCACATTTATCGTAGGGGTTTAGCAGTGATCACTGGTGTCAACTTAGCCCAAAAATGCCTTATCTGTAGGCTTCTACACCCTCTTAAGGAATACCAGCTTGGTTGAAAATTTGTTCAGCAGAAATTACCAAACCTGGAAAAAGAGCATCTTCTAAACTATCTGTACCGCGCTTAGTTTGTAGACGGACATCAGGATAAAATATAGTTACAGTTTTCGATTTAGGATCTATTACCCAAACTCTCATCACATCAGCATCAAGATAATCACTAGCTTTAGCACTCATCTCTCCAAAAGATTGATCAGGTGATATAATTTCAATTACTAAATCTGGGGGAATTGGACAAGCTTCATTTTCAATCACATCACTAGAAAAACGAGCATAAGAAATATATAATAAGTCTGGTACAGGAACCCAATCCTTACCACGCTTTTTTAAAATAACCGCCCATTCTACTCCAACTTCACCTTTATTCTCTGCCCATTGGGTGAGAATTATACACAATGCAATAGTTAATCTAGAATGGAATCTTTTTGGTGACATTTTTGGTTTTGCTTCCCCATTAACTAATTCATAAGTGATATCCTCTTCGGGAAGATTCAGAAACTCTTGTAATGTCAGTTGATGTTTAATAGAAATCATAACTAACTTTCTTTTTGGCAATGATTATATGATATCTTAAATAAATAAGATTTTGTTTGTCTGAATCAGGATATCCAGGATTTAAGGATTAACAGGATTTTAATTCCTAATTATCTGATTTTTTTGTCTGAATCAGGATACCCAGGATTTAAGGATTAACAGGATTTTAATTCCTAATTATCTGATTTTTTTGTCTGAATCAGGATACCCAGGATTTAAGGATTAACAGGATTTTAATTCCTAATTATCTGAATTTTTTGTCTGAATCAGGATACCCAGGATTTAAGGATTAACAGGATTTTAATCCTAATTGATTTGTACAGTGCGTAGGTCCTAGAAATTTAGGAATTGGTTTGTAAATAATCAATTGCGGCTGCTAATTTATCAGGATAACCTTCAGCAAATCTTTCAAACCATAATCCTTCTGATGATAATGGGTCTAATTTAGCTAACCATTGTTTAGCAGGTTTTTCTAAAGCTTTTTTTTGTTCAGCTTGAAATTTTGCTTGACGAATTTTCTCCTGTGTTAATTCTTCTTGTTTTCGCAGTTGTTCAGCCGCATCTTGTTTTGCTAAATCAGCTTGCACATCTGCTAATAAGTTATCTACAAATACATCAGAATTGGTAACAGGTGAATGGATAAATTGAATTGGGGGTAAATTATTCTGTGGTACTGTTTTATTTTCAGCAAAATCAGCTTGTACTTCTGATAACAACTTATCTATAAATACATCTGATTTTATTGTCGGTGAAATCAATTTAACAGGGGTTAAATTATTTTGTGGTAGTGTAATTTTTGGTTCTGTATATTCAGTTTTAATTTCAGATAAAAGCTTGTCAATAGAATCCATATCTATAAATTCCTTAAAAAATCATCGAAGTAGGGTGGGCAATGCCCACCAAACCCTACCTATTAATCATTAATCGCATTAAGCAGAACTTCTGATAAACTCATATCTTCCATATCATCCATGGTGATAGTGTCGCAAATATCAAACTTAGCACCTGCACTTTGTAGTTCATCATCCAAGATTTTCAAAAAGCGGGTAGCTTGAGGATCATTACCAACTTGAATAAAGGAAATAGCTAGTTCTTCATCTTTATCCAGACGACGAGAAGCTTCAATAATGACCTTCATTACTGCTTTGCGATCATCTGGTTCACCATCAGTAACTACTAAAATTGTTTCTCCATTAGATTTAGTTGTACCGGAGGTTTTACGTTGTAAATAATCATCAGTAGCGTGTTTTAAAACACCAGCTAAATCTGTTGTTCCCGAAGGATCATTTTCTGTGAAAATCTGTAACACTTTGGCAGATGTAACATTTTCATAACGTTTAAATCTCCCAGAAAACAAATAAATAGTAATGCCGTCTGGATCGAATTGTTCACATTTACTTGCTAAGGCAAAAGTAGATTCTTGTGCTGTTGACCATCTAGTTCTCCCACCTTTTTGATCTGGGGTAGCCATGCTACCACTTTTATCAATAATTAAGGTGTAATCACGGCTTTCTAGCATGACTAAATTCTCCAGATATTAGTGTTTTTGTTAATTAATCAGTGATGGCATTCATTAAAACATCAGCCAAACTCATGTCTTCTAAATCATCTAAAGTAATGGTGTCACAAATATCAAATTTTGCCCCAACACCTTGTAATTGATCATCTAAGGCTTTGAGAAATTTGGTGGCTTGCGGATCTGAACCAACTTGAATCATGGAAATTGCTAATTCTTCATCTTTTTCCATTTGTTGGGTAGCACGGATGATGATTTCAAATACGGCTTTGCGATCATCTGGTTCCCCGTCTGTAATAACTAAAATGGTTTCTCCATTAAGTTTTGTTGTCCCAGCGGCTTTGCGCTCAAAGTAGTTATTAAGGGCATCTTGGAGTACACCTCCTAAGTTGGTTGTCCCTGCTGGATCATTCTCCTGAAATATCTGGGCTACTTTGGCAGCAGTAACATTTTCATAACGTTTAAATCTGCCGGAAAAAACGTAAACTGTAATGCCATCAGGATCAAATTCTTCACACTTTCTGGCTAAAGCAATGGTAGATTCTTCAGCTATCTTCCATCTACTTCTACCACCCGCTTGATCTGGTGTGGACATACTGCCACTTTTGTCAATAATTAAGGTATAATCTCTATCGCTCATCATAGTCTTCCTTTTGTTATTTTCCTATCTCTATTTTAACTCTTAAGCATGAATACGGCAGATAATTCATCCGTCCTTATCTGCGTTTATCTGCGTTTATCTGCGTTCAATTATTCTTAAATTCTGATTCTATGCAGATTTATCTTAACTACGAATTACCAGCTTTTGACTTAGGGTAAGCAATGCGTTTGTGATGAAATTGTTGCCAAACATCTACAAAGATTTGGGCAATTCTGGGCATTTCCTCTCTTGTCAATCCTGAATCTATTAATTGTTCATCTTGCCATTTTGCTTTGAGAATATTATTCAGCATATTTAATGCTTTTTCTGGAGTTGCATCTTTAAGACTTCTTAATGCTGCTTCACAAGAATCTGCTAACATAACAATTCCTGTTTCCCGTGATTGGGGGATAGGTCCATCATAGCAAAAATCGGCTTTATTTACGATGATATGCGGATTTTCTTGGGCTATTTGTTGTGCTTGGTGATAAAAATAGGCGATCGCCATTGTTCCTTGATGTTCGGGAATAAAAGCCTGAATTGCCGTTGGTAAACTGTGTTTCTTGGCCATTACTAACCCTTCCGTAACGTGCTTTTTAATCAATTTCGCACTTTCCCAAGGATCTTTAATTTCTGTTTCATGTTTATTAGGACTGCCAATTTGATTTTCAATAAATCCCAAAGGATCGTGCATTTTCCCAATATCATGATACAGAGTTCCCGCCCTAACTAATTCTACATTACATCCCAATTGTTTGGCCGCAGCTTCTGCTAAAGTTGCCACTAATAAGGTATGTTGAAAAGTTCCTGGGGTTTCTGTAGCTAATCGTTTTAATAATGGGCGATTGGGATTAGCTAATTCCGCCAAGCGGATGGGGGTAATGACATCAAATAGAGTTTCAAGATAAGGACTTAAACCCAAAGCCACAATACTCCAAGACAAGCCAGAGACAGCAAATAAACCTGCTTCTTGGAAGATATACCAACCTGAGCCAAATACCCCACCAGTGAGGATTTTTAATAATAAGAATACCCCGCCTTGGGTTAAGGCTGTGATAACACCTAATAATGCTAGTTCTTCACGCGATCGCAGTCTATGCGCTACATAACTACTTAACATTCCGCCCGCAGCCCCAGCCAGCAATACCAAAATATTTGTATCTGTGGTAATTGGTAGTAACAACGACAATAGCCCCACCACTGTCATCCCTATAGTGGGTCCATAGAAACTGCCTAATAATAAACCAATAGCACTCCAGGTAGTATAGGGTAAACTCATTGCTAATACTCCGGGAACACTGATGGTAAGTAGTAAAACTAATAGGCGATCGCGTTGTCGCAAATAGTTATGACTTTTTCTTTCTAACCAAACAAAAATCCCAATTACTAGGGTAATAAGTATGGAGACACCTGTTAAACCCAGCCAATTCACTTGGCGGACAATCAGGCGATAATGTTCTAATACCTGAAATTTCCTGATTGTAATTTTTTCTCCTTTACTAACAATTATCTCTCCTTTTTTTACCTGCATCATTACAGATGGTATTTTATTGGCTACCAGTTCATCTTGTTGTTTAGTTTGTGCTTCATCCTGTTTGATATTTGGCTTTAGTACGGCTAATAATACATTTTTTGCTAATGGTTCAGCTTCACTAGGTACAGATAATTCTACTTGCAAACTAACTGTATTGTTCAAAATAGTTTTAGGTAATCCAGCAGATATACCTTGGGCAAGAATTCGCTCGGCAATTTTATTAATTCCAGTTTGTGTTTTTAACCAATCATTATCAGTCAAATCTAAAATAATAGGTTCTATATAAATTTTTTTTACTTGTCCAGTTTCTAGTTGTGATGCTTTCTTAATAGCTTGATTATATCCTTGCCTAACTTGTGATATTTGAGTAATCAGTTCTGAAAAATCAGATGCTGATGCAGTAAATTGATCAGCTTCCAGTTCTGATAATGCTTGAATAAAAGATGCTTCATCACTATAATTTCCGTAACTAGGCAAAGGTAATACTGGAAAATTTGATGAACTAGAGAGTTTTTTGCTATTTATTGAACTTTGCGGCAGTAACAACAATTTTGAATTTTGTTTTTTTAAATTTTGTTTTCTATTATTTCCTAAAGTTCCTTTGAGTTGCTGCCATTCTGATTCAGGAAAAGTCCTAAGATAACGTTGAGTAGAAGTTGATAACCGTGAAGTGTCAGCAAAGGGAAAAATACCAACTATCCCCCGCAGTTGATTACTTTTATCAAGAATTTCTTCTAAATGCTGATTGATTTCCTCATTTATTTGGTTATCAATCATCAAGATTGGTGCAGACCTATCTATAGCATTTTGTCGTTGCTGTTCTGTCTCCTGTCGATCTTCAATATTATCTGAATAGGGAGCAATAAATGTTTGCAAAGCAATATTATCAACTTTCATTCTTGGTTGATTGTATAAATTATTACCCACTACACTTGTTAGTGATAATATTGCCAACACCAAAATTATTGAGGAGCGTTTTTGGTGTACCCATCTAAAAATAACTTTATCAATACCACTGGTTTTTCTAACTAATTTAGCAGTTGATTTTTGTGTCTGCCCCCGTTTTCCTTGTTTTCCCTGGTGACTATGTGCTGATAAATATAGAAGTAGATGATTGAAAAAATTCCTATGCAGTTTATGTTGACACTTTCCTTCACGAAATAGGATTTTATACTGTCGCTGCCATTGCCTTAATTGCTGACTCAAGGACTGCAAAAATTGCTGCGTTTTCATTTTTCCTGCCGCGAAATACCCCAAATATGGCTAATGCCTCCGGCTCGCTATCGTGAAAGCCGCCCAAGCTGCATAACAACTTCAGCAGGGATAGCGGTTCGCATTTTAACCTTTTTAGGATTAAATACCACAGTCTCCAATTATACGGCATGACTAACTGCCTGCTTCGCTGAATTAAATTATTTCAACGTCTACGGATAATATGAGGAGCTGCAAAAATAGTATATCTTGTCTCTGCACATTCGCCACAATCATCACGAAAGTTATAAACTCCAGACCACACCGCCATCATTGTATCGGCTAATTTTAATATTTGGGTAAAATTCTCAAGTCCCCAGGCTGGGGAGTTGGTAACTAAGGGGGAAATTTGCCAATTTACAGGTATACCAACTGTACTGTTATAT
This sequence comes from Dolichospermum sp. ST_sed8, assembly GCA_028658405.1. Taxonomy (GTDB): domain Bacteria; phylum Cyanobacteriota; class Cyanobacteriia; order Cyanobacteriales; family Nostocaceae; genus Dolichospermum. Next base: position 23,924 of record JAKOGY010000030.1, read on the forward strand.
GACCCTGATAATACTCCAGCGATCGCACTTGTAACATCTTGATTGGCAAAATCGTGATTTTGATTAGCTCGTAATACAGTTAGGGGAAAGTCTTCTAGGGTACTCACAAAGCAGTAAAAAGCTAAACCAATATTGCTAGTTAATTTTTCTGGACTGCTCAATTCCCTTTGTGCAATTTCTAGTCCCGCCCCTTTATTTAATAAATCATTGACTTTTATTAATTGTTGTGGTATGGAAGTTGATGTTTTATCTAAAAAACTAACCGTTTCGGAAATGAGGCTATGGGGATTAAGTTTTTCATTCAGGGATTGAGCGATCGCATATCCTATAATTAAACTAGCATCTCTTACCACTGGCTCATTTTGCCGATTCCATACTTTTTGGACTTCGAGAATCTTTTCTCGCATTTTCTCAGTATCTTCATGAAAAAATATCGCCACTGGTAATGTAGCGAGAATTATTTGTCCCCAGGAGTTAATATTTGTTTCTAATTCAATACCTGCTTGTTGTTGACGCTTTAACCAGTCATCTACATCCAACTTACCTAAACTGATGAAACTTTCCGTCCCTAAAACGGCAATTTTACCCAAATTAAAACTATTCGGGTTAGCTAAATTCTCTCCTAAAAACGCTCCCAGAAAAGCACCCCTAACCCGACTAACGAGAGAATAACGCATAATTTATCCTTGGTAATTGGTAATGACTTCCCAATTTCCTGTTACCCATTACCCATTACCTATTACCTATTCCCTGTTACTGCCGTAGATAATACACCAGTGCTTGCAAGCCTAATAGATAACTTTGAGCGCCAAAGCCACTGATTTGACCAATTACCACTGGTGCGATATAAGAATGATGGCGGAAATCTTCCCGACGATAAATATTACTCAGATGTACTTCGACAGTAGGTAGATTAACAGCAGCGATCGCATCTCGCAAAGCCACACTAGTATGAGTATAAGCCCCCGCATTAATGACAATCCCCTGATACTTGCCTAATGCTTCGTGAATAGCATCTACTAAAACCCCTTCATGATTTGACTGCACAAACAATAGTTCCGCTTGTAGTTCCATAGCTTTGGACTCTAACAAGCGATTAATTTCTGCCAAGGTTAAAGAACCATAAATGCCAGGTTCTCTGAGTCCTAGCAAATTTAGATTTGGACCGTGCAGCACCAGAATACTTAAAGCTGGCAAATTCAACCCTCACACCTTCAAGATTTTAACGACGGCCCATAGAACGTTCACGTACAGGAATCGGAATCAGTTCCGGTTCCGGCTCAGGACCTAGCAGGCTATCCATCAACTTCCGCGCTAATTCTTTGAGCTTTTCCAGCAGCTTTTCTATATAATCCATTAAACTGACCGCTCCTGAGATACTACCTCAATTTTATTTAACCGGGTCGCATAAACCGGTTTATTATCGCACTTTTAGCCTTTATGGGGTTGACACATTTCCATAAGAATGGTATTGACTACCAGGAAATTCTAATTTTGTGTTCTCCCTTACTTATTAGATTATCACATCATTAATTGGTAATGGGTAATTAGTGATAGAGAATAGGAGTTACCGAGTCAGGAGTTAATGAACCACGAAGGAGCGAAGGACACGAAGGAAGAAGGAAGAAGATCACTCTGCTCCCTGCGTCTCACTTAACTTGCAGCGTCTTTCTTTTTTCCTCTAGTAGTTGTTGATTTAGTAGTAGTTGACTTAGTAGTTGACTTAGTAGTTGATTTAGTGCTTTTGCGGGGAGATTTTGTGGATGCTTTGGCGGAAAGTAATTCGATAGCTGTAGATAATGTGATATTTTCTACTGATTCACCTTCAGGAATACTGGCATTAGTTTTCCCATGTTTAATGTAAGGTCCATAGGGTCCATCATAGATATTGATTGGAGAATCATCTTCTGGATGTAAACCCAACTCTCTTAAAGCTTCTTTGGACTTACTTTTGCTAGACGCGCGGCCTTTTTTTGGTTCTGCCAGCAATTCTAACGCCCGATTTAAAGAAATTGTCAAGACATCATCTGTAGATTTTAGGGAACGGTAATCTTTTCCCTCTTTCCCTTGATCATGGACAACATAGGGGCCAAACCGTCCCAAACTAGTTTGGATTTTACCACCAGTTTCTGGGTGAGTTCCCAATGCGCGGGGGAGAGATAATAAACCAACAGCCATGTCTAAAGTGACTGTTTCCGGTGTTACACCTTTGAGTAAAGAGGCTTGTTTCGGTTTGGGATTTTCCTCAGTTTTATCGCCTAACTGAACGTAGGGACCATAAGTACCAAGTTTGATATAAATTGGTTCTCCAGTTTCGGGGTGACGACCCAGTTGGTCTGGCCCTACAGTTTTTTGTTTGAGGAGGATTTCTACCTGTTTGGGGTTAAGATCAGCCGGTGTGAGGTTTTTGGGGATAGAAGCTGTTATTACTTCCTCTCCATTGGTAACTTCGATGTAGGGACCATATTTACCAATTCGGACTTTAGCATCTAAATTTTCTAGTTGTACAGTTCTGGCTTGACTAGCATCAATTTCGGTTTCTCGTTCCCTGACTAAAGTTTCTAAACCTTTTTCACCAAGATAAAATTTCTTTAAGTAAGGTAGCCATTTTGCTTCACCTGTAGCAATTTCATCCAAGGTTTGCTCCATTTTAGAAGTAAAACTGGGATCAACAATATCGGGAAAATGTTTTTCCAGTAAATCAGTGACAGCAAAAGCTGTGAAAGTGGGAATTAGGGCATTATTCACCAGTTGGGCATAATCTTTATCAATGATTGTGCCAATAATGCTGGCGTAGGTACTAGGACGACCAATACCTTCACTTTCTAAGGTTTTCACGAGAGTTGCTTCTGTGTAACGGGCGGGAGGTTGGGTTTCATGTCCTACCGCTTCGAGTTCATTACATTGAGGATGATCTCCAATTTTAAGAGCAGGTAAAATTACTTCCTGGTCTTCTAAAGCGGCTTCAGGATCATCAGAACCTTCTACATAGGCGCGGAGGTATCCTGGAAAATCTATCCGCTTACCAGAGGAACGAAAACCAGCGTCTTCTACCTGTATTTGCACAGTAACTTGAGTTTGGCGAGAGTCAGCCATTTGACAGGCAACTGTGCGTTTCCAAATCAAGTCATATACAGCAAATTCTCTTCCACCTAAACCGGTTTCTTGGGGCGTGCGGAAACTGCTACCAGCGGGACGAATGGCTTCGTGTGCTTCTTGTGCGCCTTTAGATTTGGTTGTGTATTGGCGAGGTTGGGGACTGAGATATTCTTTCCCGTATTTTTGTTCTACACAATTGCGGGCGGCGGTGATCGCTTGATCGGATAAATGCACTGAATCTGTCCGCATATAGGTAATATACCCTTGCTCATACAAGTTCTGTGCCACCCGCATGGTATCCCGTGCCGTCAAGCGCAATTTGCGGTTAGATTCTTGTTGCAGTGTGGAAGTAGTGAATGGTGGTGCTGGTTTGCGGGTGACAGGACGTTCTTCCATCTCTGTCACTGTCCAAGGTTTTCCTTCTAAGCGGGTTCTCAGGGCTGCGGCTTGTTCTTCGTTGAGTAAGACGACATTGCGACCTGCGGTAATTCTGCCTGTTGTTGAGTCAAAATCGCTGCCTGTAGCAACTTTTGTGCCTCCTAGTGCTATTAGCACGGCACTAAAAGGAGTTTTTTCTTGCTCTAGAATGGCTTTTAAATCCCAATACGCACCTTCATGGAAGGCTCTGCGTTGTCGTTCTTTGGTGACTAATAACCGGACTGCTACAGATTGCACTCGCCCCGCGGATAACCCCCAGGCAATTTTTTTCCACAGCAATGGTGATAAGGTATATCCTACCAAGCGGTCTAAAATTCGCCTAGTTTCTTGGGCGCGAACTAACTGCTCATCAATGGTGCGGCAGTCTTTCAAAGCTTTTTGAATGGCTTCTTTGGTAATTTCATGAAATACCATGCGCTTTGTCGGCACTTTGGGCTTAAGTAATTGGTATAAATGCCAACTAATACTTTCCCCTTCCCGGTCTTCGTCTGTTGCCAAAATCAGTTCAGTTACACCTTTGAGGGCTTCTTTTAGCTGAGTGACAATTTTCTTTTTGTCTTTGGGGACAACATAAAGCGGTTCAAAGTCGGCTTCTACATTTACCCCAAGCTGCGCCCATTTTTCCCCTTTGACGGCGGCGGGAATTTCACTGGCCGACTGGGGAAGGTCACGGACATGACCCATTGAAGCTTCTACCACATAGTCTTTGGGTAGGTAGTTGCGAATGGTGCGAGCTTTTGTGGGAGATTCGACGATAACGAGAGTTGACATGGAAGTTTAAAAAAAATAATAGCGGTGAAGCTAAATAGTTAAGTTGGATTAATTTTTGCGAAATGTCAAGATGAAATATCACGTCTTAGCAGTGATTTTATACTTACACAAACTGTCCAAAAGCGGAAAAATGCTTTCAACTTCAGTGACAGTGATTCTTTTGCGAATGAGATAAGCAACTTTTGAGAGTCAATTGTCAGTTATTTCCATCTTTAACTTATCTAGCGCATATTTGGCGACTATAGTTTGTAAAATAACTCTGGAATTTAATACTACAAGACTCACAGTTGTTAAAGATTAGGGAAATATAAATAATTTAAAATTAGCTTAATTTTTCTAATTTGCCATTTTTTTTCGGGTGTTGTGTCAAAATTAACTTATGCGTGAAGAAGTGCTAAAATTATATAAATTACACCTGCAAACTTGATTACAAGCGTCTTAATACCTAGACACCCTAATAATAGAAGATGAAAAAAAGCACAGCCCATTTTCATCAACCGCTATGGATGTTTTTGCATTGTACAATATGCTTCTTAGAGGATGTTTTAAAAGGTTTCAAGGTATAAATTAACCCCTCTTATAAACCTCTCCCCGAAGCGGGGAGAGGCTTTGAAACCCCCCTTCCCTCTTAGGGAAGGGGGGCAGGGGGGTTAGGTTTTTGGAGATTATCGGTTTCATCTAATACTTTTAAAACATCCTCTAAAGTCCAGTTACCCAGAAAATTTAATTATGAAAGAAGTAACTGCCAATTATGATGAATCATGGAAAGAAGCACTAAACGAGTATTTTGAAAGCTTCTTAATCTTCTTTTTTCCTGAAGTCCATCAATTAATTGATTGGAGACAAACCCCTCATTCTCTTGATAAAGAACTACAGGAAATTACGGCTTCATCAGCCACAGAAAAACGTATTGCTGATAAACTTTATCAAGTTTGGTTACTTGATAAACGAGTGATTTGGATATTGATTCACATTGAAATTCAAAGTCAATATGAAGTAGATTTTGGTGAACGAATGTATGTTTATAATTATCGTTCCTTTGATCTGTATCACAAACCTGTGGTTAGTCTAGCTGTTTTAGGTGATGAAAGTAATAAATGGCGACCTAATACTTATAGCTATGCCATTGGCGGGTGTGAAGTTAGTCTTAAATTTCCCATTGTTAAACTGCTTGACTATGAATCGCGTTGGCCAGAATTAGAAACTAATACCAATCCCTTTGCTATCATAGTCATGGCACATTTAAAAACTAAAGCAACCACTGGTAATTTATCAGAACGGGAGCAATGGAAATGGACATTAGTTCGCGGACTTTATGAACGAGGATTAAATAAAGAGCAAATTGTGAAACTCTTTAAAATCATTGACATGATGATGACATTACCTGAGCAATTACAGCAAAAGTTAGTGAAGAAAATTAACAGTTTTGAGGAGGAAAGAAAAATGCCTTTTATCAGTCCTACAGAACAAATGGCAATAGAACGCGGTAAAGAGATTGGTAAGGAGATTGGTAAAGAGATTGGTAAGGAGATTGGTAAGGAGATTGGTGCGTTACAAAATGCTCGTAATTACATCAAAACTGTTTTGCAAGCTCGACTAGGTGAGGTTTCTTCAGAGATTACAGTATCTCTATCTCAGGTTTCTAATCTATCTATTTTGGATGAAATGCTGAAACTGGCTGTAACAGTTAATTCTTTGGATGATTTTAAACAGGCTTTAGAATCAGCAACATTGAAATAATTAATAGTCCTGGCCAATTATATTCGCCCTTTTATACTAAAAATGGCTGAATTGTTGGATTCTCTAGGTAAGGGTTTAGCTCATGCTTTACCCTTGAATGTACTGGGAAAGATACCATTAATGCGATCGCTATACAATAAATTTTGAAAGCTTCCAGAACACTTCAACATTTGGGGGGACAATTACCAAACTCAATAATCAGTTAACCTATACCCCAAAAGCTAATTTCTCTGGTCCAGATACCTTTATTTACAAAGTCAATGATGGATTTACTTCCACACAATCAACTGTCACTGTTTTAGTTAATGCTCCCCCTAATGCAGTTGTGACAACAACACAGGATACAATCAATTACACCGATGGTTTGTTGTCTTTACGAGAAGCAATTATCCAAGCAAATAACGCCAATATTGATAGCACAATCACTCTTGGGGAAGGAACATACACATTAGCAATTAATGGAGCAAATGAAGATCTAGCCGCCACAGGTGATCTTGATATTAAGCTTCAAAATAAAACTCTGACTATTCGAGGACAAGGTAAAAATAAAACAATTCTCGATGCCAATAGTTTAGATCGTTTCTTCCAAGTCCATTCTGGAGCAACGGTTATTTTGTCAGGAGTGACGATTAACAAAGGACTAGGAAATTATGGGGGTGCTTTGGCAAATAACGGCACACTTACCATCCTTGATAGTGATTTCATCAATAACCAAAGTGTTGGTGCAAAAGGAGCTAATGGTGCAAATGGTGAAGATGGTTACCTAATTTTATTATCAAATTTCAGCGCGGGTAAAGATGCCACACCAGGTGAAAATGGTAAAAAAGGTGAAAATGGTATAGATGGGAAAGGTGGTGCAATTTACAATAGTGGTACACTCACTATCTCTAATAGTCTGATTGAAAACAATAAAGTAAGTACCCATGCAAAATTAATTATACATTTTAATAATAAATTGATAAAATAAATTATGGTTCTAC
>JAKOGY010000310.1 GCA_028658405.1 Dolichospermum sp. ST_sed8
CATCAATAACAATCCTGAAAATCCTCAAATCCTGGGTATCCTGATTCAGACAATTAATTCATCTTCAGTGGTAATTGGTCGTGGAGGAAATATAGTAATTAGTTTTATATAGTGGTTACAGTCTGCTGATCGAGAAATTCGTTTAACATCATTAAAAGTTACCAATTGAGCATCAGAGATGCGCTGATACCATAATAAAAGTCCTGATTCTGCTTGGGAGTGCTTTTCCCAAAATTCCCGAAGTATTCTTTTGCTAATAACACCCATTAAGTTAACAAAGTAATATTATAGCTATTTTCAGATAAATTCACCACATATTTTGTATCAGGTATAGACGCAGATAACTCTTGTTTACTGAACTGTATTTTATTCATACTTCATCTATTTGGTTTATTAATCATAAAGTTTAAAAAACTGTACCCCTAGACGGATAAAAACCAATTTATCCAGCTTTTATAGTTAAAGACTAAATGGGTTTTAACAGAACACAACTCAGGGAAATATATTTAATGAAAGCTTTATTAATCTGGCCGATAATGCCCAATTCTTTTTGGTCTTATCAGGAAACCATTGATTTAGCTGGGTTACGTGCTACCAATCCACCATTAGGTTTAATCACGGTGGCAGCGATGTTACCGCAGGATTGGGAATTCCGGTTGAGCGATCGCAATATCGGTCTGGAGACAGATGCAGATTGGGAATGGTGCGATATAGTCATCATCTCTGCAATGATTATCCAAAAACAGGATTTTGGGGAAGCAATTAGAAAAGGTAAGAGATTAGGGAAAAAAGTCGCAGTGGGGGGACCATTTGCCACATCTGTACCCGAATTTGTGCTAGAAGCCGGAGCAGATTATTTAATTTTAGATGAAGGGGAAATCACTATTCCCATGTTCTTAGAAGCCTTAGAAAAGGGAGAAGAAAAGGGGATTTTCCGGGCTATAGAAAAACCTGATGTCACCACAACTCCTTTACCCAGATTTGATTTATTAGATTTAGATGCTTATATAGCAATGACTGTGCAATTTTCACGAGGTTGTCCATTTCAATGTGAATTTTGCGATATTATTACCCTTTTTGGCCGCAAGCCCCGCACAAAAACACCTGAACAAATTCTCGCAGAATTGGATGCTTTGTATCAGATGGGTTGGTGGCGTTATGTGTTTATAGTTGATGATAACTTTATTGGCAATAAACGCAATGCTAAAGTATTTTTAAGAGCATTAATTCCCTGGATGGAAGAACGTAATTATCCTTTTGCTTTATTAACAGAAGCTTCATTAAATTTAGCAGAAGATGATGAATTACTAGAATTGATGGTAAAAGCTGGTTTTGTCCAGGTATTTATGGGGATTGAAACCCCTGATGTAGATAGTTTAGTAGGAATTAATAAACCCCAAAATACTCGCAGTTCCTTAGTTGAATCCTGCAATAAAATTACTAAAGCCGGATTGCAAATTATGTCTGGTTTTATCTTAGGATTTGATGGTGAAAAACCAGGTGCAGGTAAACGGATTCAAGAATTTGTGGAAGCAACCTGTATTCCCCAAGCTCATCTAAATTTACTGCAAGCATTACCGAATACAGCCATGTGGACTCGCTTGCAAAAAGAAGGACGGTTGAGGGATGGTTTAGGTGAGTTCATGGGTTCTCAAAAGGCTCTGATGAATTTTGTTCCGACTCGGCCAATGTCGGAAATTGCTGAGGAGTTTATTGATGCTTTTTGGAATTTGTATGAACCTATGCCCTACCTAAAACGGACTTTTCGCCATTTTATGATGATGGAAGGTTGGCGGGCTAAATACCAACGGACTTTAACTAAACCAGAGTTCCAATTTTTAATGTCTATTTGTTGGCGACAAGGAATGTTGCGTTCTACACGGTTTGTTTTTTGGCAGCAATTAATCACAATGGCACGGCAAAAACCTCATCTATTATATGATTATTTAATTGCCTTGGGTACAGGTGAACATTTTTTCAAATTCCGTCATGAGGTAAAGGCAGAAATAGAAGCAGAATTAGCAGAATTTCAGGAACATGGACGGGAAGAAGAAGCAAAGAGTTTACAGTTAGAAACTGTAAGTTAAATAGCTCAATTTAAAATACTTAATTCCCAGATCCTTGACTTATTAAAGTAGTTAGGGATCTTTTTATTAAAATGCCCACAAAACTTATTCCTGTAACCAATTCTCTAAACTTAAACCCTCAACTCTCAATAAATCACTATCATTAGAAACCAAAATAAACCCTTTAATGATAGCAGTTGCAGCAATTAAAATATCTTCTGTTTGGATTGGTAATCCTCTTAATCTGAGATTTGCATGAATTTCTGCTGCTTTTTCTAAAATCCCTAAATCATCTAATAAAATGATTTGATAATCCTTACAGAAATTATCAAATTTTTCTAATTGTTTAGTTGCGTTGACTGCAAACAAACCTCTTTTTATTTCAAAATAAGTAATGCAACTTATACTCAATATTTGTCTTTGAGATTTTAATTGTGCTATTTCTGCTGTTACTTTAAAGTTATTTCTCAGCGCTAAGGATACAATATTTGTATCTAATAAATATGCCATGTTCTTTATTTCCGTTTAATCATTTCATCAAAAATTGCTATTTGTTCGGGAGTTAATTCATTTAAAGTTCCCGCTACTGCTTCTAACACCATAATTCCGCTACAATGCTTTTTTAATTCCTGATCTTCCATACTATTAAACTCATCAATAGGTAAGTTTTGCTGAAATAGATTACATAACTCTTGAATCATTTCCTGTGCATTCAGTTCTTCCTTAAATAAAGGGCGTTCTTCCATTAAAATAGTCACAATTCTCTCAATTCTTGTTTTCATATATTTCTGTTGACGTTCTGTTGATAACATAATATTTCCTCCAGGGAAATGTAAATAATATTCATGAATATTATCTATTGTAGCATTTTTAAGTTTTGTGATGTCTGTTCATTGTTGTAGTGTTAATTTCTGAGTAATAGACTGTATCAGATTTTGAATTTAATTGTTTAACTATTAAGTTTTATATATGATGCCGTTTTAGTTTAGTATAATATTACAGTGGGTAATGTTTACCCTGTAATTACAAATAAAACAATGCCAGCAAAGGATACTTACCATGATGCGATTAAAAATGCTTTAATTAAGGCTGGTTGGACGATTACCGCTGATCCTTTCCTTATCCAATTAAGTATAAATAAATCAGACTTATCGCTGATTTAGCTGGTGAAAAAACGATTGCTGCTACAAAAGAGAGTAAACAAATTGTTATTGAAGTTAAAAGTTTTTTGAGTCGTTCTCCCATGCGTGAATTTGAAACAGCTTTAGGTCAATATCTGATTTATCAAACTTTTCTTTTGGCTACTTATCCTGAGTATAAAGTATTTTTAGCAGTCGGTAAAAATATTTATGAAAAGTTTTTTGAACAAGTTGCTATTCAACTGATTTTACAAAAATATCAAGTTTCACTATTAGTTATTGATATTAATCAAGAGGAGGTTATCAAATGGATAAGCTAACTCATTATCAAAACTTAATCAAACAAATTTTAACTGAATATGAAATAATCTCATCACAAGTTATTGATCCTGATATAGATGAGGTGTTAATGTTTGATGATCAAAGAAGTCAATATCTTTGGTTTAATATTGGTTGGAAAAATTATAGACGAGTAAAAACAATTTCTGTTTATATTCGCATTAAAAATGAGAAAATTTACATTGAGGAAGATTGGACTGAAGAGGGAATAGCTACAGATTTATTAAGAGAAGGTGTACCGAAAGAAGATATTGTTTTAGCTTTTTATGATCCAGAAACTCGCAAATTGACAGAGTTTGCTTTTGCTTAATTCTCTTTTTAAAATGATGCAAATAAGTTAGTGTCTGTTCTCAAATTTATAACAGAAAGCATCAAGTCTCTACCTGTGTGTTATAATTTTTCTAGTCTGTCTTAACAGGAGGATCTCAATGAGCTTAGTCATTTCCGAAGATATTGTCCAAGCAAGTGGATTATCAGAAAAAGAATTAGTTTTAGAGTTGATTATCTTATTGTTTCAAAGAAAAAAAATTAGTATCGGTAAAGCATCACAACTTGCTAAAATGCCTTTACTGCAATTTCAGAATGAATTAGCTATGAGAAACATTAATATTCATTATGATGAAACTGATTTAGACGTTGATTTAAAAAACTTGGGAATTATCTAAAATTTATGATCATAGTTAGCAATACTTCACCTATTACTAATCTATCAGCTATAGGAAAAATCCAATTATTAGAACAACTTTATGGAGAAATTATCATATCATCAGCCGTTTTTCAAGAATTAACACAATGGGGAGATTCAATACCAGGGGCAAAAGAAGTTAAAACTTATAACTGGATTATTGTAAAACCTGTTAATAATGTTAGTTTAATACAATCTTTAAAAAACGTGAATGATCATAGGTAACAGGTAAAACCAATTACCCATTACCTATTTCTTATATCAGTTTTTTTAACAGCCTTTTCTGAATCGCTTAACTGTTTAATAATTCCATAAACTTGGTTCAGATAACGAGATAAATTTTCTCGTTTTTAGAATTAGGTTGCCAATTTTGCTATGCTTGATATATTGTAGACTATATGTCACAGCAAAGCAAACGTTCATATTAATTATCGAATGCAAGGAACACAAATTTCTTTTTTTCCTAACGAGGATGAGCATAATCCTAGGCAAAAGCAAAAGAAGCCAAAATTAGGACGCTATGAGCGTATTCAGCGCGAACTAGATGAAGATAAATCTGATCCATATAAGATATTTACTGATGTTAGTTCCCCACCCAGTCCATTATCTAAATATACTTTTGTGGATCTGTTTTGTGGTGCTGGGGGAATCACACAAGGTTTATTTCAAGCTGGATTTACACCATTAGCTAGTGTAGAAATTAGTCCAATTGCTTCTGCTACGCACAAAAAAAATTTCCCACAATGTCATCATTTCTGTGGAGATATTGAACAATTTTCTGCCCAAAATTGGCTACAACAAATAGACTCACCTGATGTAAATATTGTTGTTGGTGGTCCACCATGTCAAGGATTTTCAGTAGCCGGAAAACGTGATCCAAAAGATCCTAGAAATAGATTATTTTATGAATTTGTGCGTGTTGTTTCAGAAATACGCCCTTGGTATGTAGTGATGGAAAATGTACCAGGTATTTTGACAATTCAAAAAGGGGATGTAAAGACAGCAATTATTGAAGCTTTTGAGTCTATTGGTTATCCTCATATTTCTGTGGCAATTCTGGAATCTGCGGCTTATGGAGTCCCACAAATTCGACCAAGGGCTATTTTTATCGCTAATAGATTTGGAATGCCAAATCCTTATCCTAAATCCCAATTAAACCAAGAAGAATACAAACCTATTGAATCAGCAATTTCTGATTTACCAGAATACACTCGAATATCGGAAATTAATCACGA
>JAKOGY010000311.1 GCA_028658405.1 Dolichospermum sp. ST_sed8
TATACAGCACATTCAATATACAGCACATTCAATATACAGCACATTCAATATACAGCACATTCAATATACAGCACATTCAATATACAGCACATTCAATATACAGCACATTTCATCTGTACGAGGTACACCATTAGCGAGCAAGATGCTCGCACTACAAATAATAATATACCAATAGCGAGCCAGATGCTCGCACTACAAATAATAATATACCAATAGCGGGCCAGATGCCCGCACTACAAATAATAATATACCAATAGCGGGCCAGATGCCCGCACTACAAATAATAATATACCAATAGCGGGCCAGATGCCCGCACTACATTAAAAACTATTCCTGCTTAATCGCACTGATTAAAATTCCTAAAATCTTTTTCACATCCTTAATATAATATTCAGTTAAATCAATAGAAATAGTTTTATCTTCTAACTTCAAAAACTGCCAAATAGTACCGATAGTTACAGCACCATAAATAATCTTAATCGCATTTTGTTTTTGTTCATTAAATAATTGAGCAGCCAACATTTCAGCTATACATTGAGCCAAACCTGATTTCAAGTTTTCATTTTTACTTTCTACCAATGTAATTACAGGTGCGCGGATAAAAAGCTGTTCTTTAGAAAGACTAATTAAGAAGTCACAAAAACCATTTAAACCTTGTTGATTATCTACATTAAAATCTATTCCTGAAAATAAACTGATTTCATTATTTAACTTTCTTCTTACTTCCAGTAAAATCGGACTAATTATCATCTCAGAACGGGCTTTTTCGGTATTAATTGAAACAGCTAAATCAACATTTTCCTTGAGGATTGTTGTTAATAAATCACTAGATTCTTCCTCTGGAACATCTCCAAATAATCCTGATACTTCATTTAATGTTAATTCAAATTTTTGGATAATTTCACTTAATTTAAAATCACTGTAAGCCATTATTATTACCTTTGATTAATTACACCACAATCAACAGTTAGCAAACCTCAATCTCCTAATAATACCCTAATCGCTTTTAAAGCCTGACTCCGCTTCCCATTACTAATCTTAGCAAACCAGTAATGGGATTCCTCATAACTCATTGCTTTGATACCTTGGGCAATATTAGCAATACGTTCTGGTTTAGAAAGTGGTTGCACCGTCTGAAATAATAAAGCTAAATTTATTCCTGTTTCCTCAGTTAAAACATAAGGACTTTGGCGATTATGACTTAAAGTTTTAGGATCATAATTATTGGCTTTTAAACAATCATAAATTGCCTGTTTTACCTGAATTAAAGCATTACCCTTTAATCTACCAATGCGCTTGGCAGAAGGACGTTTTTTCTCTCCTGCCTTTTTATAAGCACACTGGTATAATTCTACTACAAAGTTATTGTTATCTGTAGAAACTACACGCAACTGAAATTCTTGCATATTTGTTGACTGTTAACCGTTGACTGTTGACTGTTAAGATGTTGCGTGTTTAATTCGGATAAGCAATGCAAGCAAGATGCTTGCACTACTTTAATTTCAGGATTTCTGAATTAAAGCATATTTCGTTACAATCAGGTACAAATTGAAATCATAAAACCCTTGTAGTGCGGGCATCTTGCCCGCTAGATGTATACCTCATAACTTTAATTTCAGGATTTCTGAATTAAAGCATATTTCGTTATAATCAGGTACAAATTGAAATCATAAAACCCTTGTAGTGCGGGCATCTTGCCCGCTAGATGTATACCTCATAACACCGAAAAAAGCTGTATACAATTTAGCTGCACATCAGCTTAACCGTCAACTAATACGTCAATTTCGCCATTAAATTCAACCTGTCCACCGGATTTCGGTTTAAGGCACTTTTGATATTACTTATTTCTGTTCCCTCTGGCAGAATTGGTGACAAAAATTTAAATTCCAATTTCAAGAATACATCTGCTTTGACATCTTTACTACCCAATAAGGTATTAAGAGTATTCTGAAAACTATTAAACCCTTTATATGGTCCTTGGTACTCTAAACGAATAAATTGCTCTCCCAAGGTTATACTTGCTGTCTGGTCAATTTGCAGGGGTAATTTCATCAATAAAGGAAAGGCAGTTAATAACTTGCGGTAGTCCATTACTTCTGCTACTGAAATTTCTAACAATTCAATTCCTTCGGCTTTATTATCTTTGATAAAATCAGCTAATTGAGTAAATACACTATTGTGTGTACCTTCAGCATTAAATGTTTCTGGTTTGACGGCAAATAAACTTCCTGGTTCTGCCACACTAGGAGAAGAAGTTCCACCAGTACCATAAGTACCAGTACCATAAGTAATTATGGAGGCTTTAGTTTCTTTTTCAACTATTTCTTCATTACCGTAATCAACAACTAGTTTAAAAATTGTAGTTTGGGTAATGCTAGTTTCATATTCATCACTAGGACGAAACACCCTATCATTAACTTCTGTATTTTCTTGATACAATTTAATGGTTAATGCCCCAGATGCTTTCCACCTTAACCGCACAGGTTTTAGCTTATCTGTACTAGGCATAACTTGGGCATTCAGTTCAATTTCTCGTGGTTTGGGTGGTTGGAGAATACCCCGACGATACAATTCTATTTTTTCAGAAAATTCTATCGAATCAGGAGGAACAATTTTATTGTCATCAGTTTTGATGAATAGTTTTTCACCAATTTTTATATCCCAACTACCATCTAAAATTCCTGTGCGAATTGTTTCTCGTAATTTAGATATTTCAGCATCAGAGAAAATATTTAAACTCAAATCTTTAGCAAAATTTTCTTTTAATGCTTTTGTTGTCCAATGATTTATCCCTGCTGGCCAAACTTTCTGTAATATGAATGCTGGTGCATAAGATTGTGCTTCATCTTGACGGATTTTTTGACAATCTTTGAGAGATTTTAAAATAATATCCTGTTGGTTATTACCTTTGACTTCACTACGTTCTTGGGCAGGTAAAGTATAGTGCATTAAGCCCTTTGGTGCTTTTACCGGATCATTGGCAGGATAAAATAAATGCTGATAGGTATTAGTAATTGATACTCTAATCTTTAATTCACAATCATCTTTACGTGCTTTAAGTTGTTTCTGCTGGTTTTCTGATAAGTCTTGCAAACGATTAGGAGAATTGAGAATATTTTGCATAGCCCGATATTCTCGCACATTCTCAATGGCACGTTGTAATTCTTGTTTGTTAGCAATAAGAAATAACAGGCGATTTCTATAAGTGCGGAATTTACCAGCTTCTCCAGTGTTGTTGAAAATGCGTTCTACTATGGCAGGTGGTCCATCTGTGGTAGAAGAAATTGTCTCTTCGTCAAAATCAATAATGCACAAGACTACACTATCAGCAACATCATCTACATCGGCGGGAGTTTCTGGTGCAGAAACTAATTTAAAGAATTTAGCCGCGAAAATCGTATCACGGCGTTTTCTTAATTCATCTTTGGCTTCAGTAATGCCAATTTGTGCTTTTTCTTCGGAAATGATTTTATTGAGTGATGGTTCTTCTTTAAATCTGGCAATCAAGGTAATCGGATCATTTTCTAAATACCACGCTACTGCTGTGAGTCTGTCTAAAACAGTATCTACAAAGCCAATTTCTAATCCTGGTGTCAGTAGGGATAAGTTTAATTCAGGACGACGAATACCTGCGGCAATTCCTTGGTTAATGGAATGTAAGAAAATGGTTCTAGCTACCCAGGTAGAAAAGGGGGGTTTGCCGGCTGCTTGCCATTCTGCGTCTTGTAATTGGCTATATGCTTCTCTACCATCTGGGTTATAAATGTCTGCTTGGATGGGGATTCGCATTAATTCTCTACCCAGTCGAGAAGTTAAATCACTGGTAATTTCTTCTTCAATGCCTACAGGGATATGATGGGTGTGAATTAGGGGTATCCAAATTGGGGATTGTTGGCTGTTGACTGTTGGCTGTTGACTGTTGGCTGTTGGCTGTTGACTGTTAACGTTTTGCCAGAGATAACGTATAACTCCAGCAAATAGGCGTAATGCGCCCCTGGTGCGTTGGAAGTTGGGAATGGAGGCGATTTTCTTTGTTAGTAGGCTAAATAGTTCAGGATGGAAGGGATAACTCTGTTCAATCCCTTCGGCATAACGGGCATCTTTACAACCATCTGGTAAGTCAATGCGACTAGCTTTATAAGTTTGCAGATATTCTTTAGCGGCATCACTGGCTGCATTGGCTTCAATGCTGTTAAACATCCGTTGTTTAACGATATTGTAAATTTCCACATCGGTACTGGGTTTGAGAATCCGTTCTTGTCTAGCTGTGGCTGAAATGGTTTCCCGAATTTCTGTAGTTTCTGCCCCAAAACTGTCAGTGGAGGAGGCGAGGGTGTAAACAAAGACTAAGTTATTAGAAGCTGCTGCCAAGTCCATGAGGGAGAATAAAAAGGCGACAACTTGTTCTGCTAAGTCGCTATTACCAACTACTGTGGCTTTAGCTGCTCTTAGATAACGGGCTATTTCATCGAGAATAATTACTGTGGGTTGCCCTTGGGTAATGCGTTCTAAAACTACAGTACCAGGGCTAACTCTTTGTTCATCAGAACCTTTAAGTAAGCTGTAACCTGCTACACCTCCGATTTGATAAGCTATTTCTCCCCACAGGGTATAGGTGGTAATGCCTGTATCTGAATGGTAAACACCGTTAACTGGATCTAAGTCTTGACAAGCGATCGCTGATGCTTGAATTGGACGCTCTGGAATTAAATTAATATTATCAACAAAACGCTCTAATCCAGGGATTTCTCGCCCCTTTTTGGCGATATGCCACAAGGCGATTTCATCATGGGTTTTCCCACCTCCGAAGCTGGTTTCTAAGCGAATGATAGGAGAACCAATAGCAGCACCTCCTAATCGCCCAAATACTTCGGAAATCAGGGTTTTTAACCCATCTGTAGGAAAGGTGTTAGCAAAAAAGGTTGTCGGATCTTGGTAGACGTAAGGTGCTGTACCTTCAACTACTAACCTCAATTTGGCAGCAAATAATTCCGGGGAGAGTTCCCCTGCTAAAATTTCATCTCTGGGAATGCAGGTTTTGAAGATAGAAGGCAGCATAGAAATAAATATATTGATGGTTTGACAGTTAGCATTTGACTGTTAGCATTTGACTGTTAACAGCTAACTGTCAACAGCATCTTTATCTCTGAGGCAAAGTGATACTCTACAAGTTAGATCCTCAACGGGATCTATTTATCGTGTATTTAATTATAAGTATAGTCCGGCACGAAGCTCCTAACGCTACCGCGTTCCTCTTGTGGTGTTTATCCGCTGACCGCGATTCCTACAAAGCGCTTCGAGATTCCTAGGTCGCGCTTCGCTATCGCATTACCAACTAAAAATTATGAATTAGTTGGTCAATATCTTGTAATCTTATCCCTATTGACACTCCCCGGTCTAAAGACACGGGGATTCTTAATCGAATAGTTGTAAAGACAACTGCTCGAATAATATC
>JAKOGY010000312.1 GCA_028658405.1 Dolichospermum sp. ST_sed8
TTGATCAACTAATTGAAGACTTGGACAAACAGTAATATATGGATAGTTATGGGGAGAAATTATCAAACTGTTCCTACCCCTGTTCCCTGTTCCCTGTTCCCTTCTCAGGTAATACTGATGATCCATGTACCAAGATAACGCAATAATGGCACATCACCTGGGGAAAGAACTTGACATCTGAAATAGAACACCCCTCCAAAGGCTGGATTTTCAACGTTGGATAAGACTAACTCCACTTTGCGACCGGCTGGAATTGGTTCTTGGGGAAATATTTGAATCACTCGGCCTTCCTTATCCCATTTGACTTCAGATAGGGGGACTTTTTTACCTTTAACAAGGACTTCAATACTTTTGGGATCAAAAGTTCCCTTGTAATAATCAGGATAAGTAATGGTAAATTGAGCAACTGCCAATTTCATTTTTTGGGCGGGAACTCTTAATATATAACGATCAGTGCTATTGGTTTGTCCGCCAAAATCTAAGAGATAGGGCAGTTGACTGTCGCTTTTAACACCGCTAAAAAGTGTCAAACCAGGTAAACTTTGCGCTAAAATCGGAGTTGCTACACCTGTTAATAAACAACTAGTAACAGCTAAGGCAGAAAGTAGGCGTTTCATAAATTAGGTTTCCTTGAGTGTTTGTAACTAAGCGTTAGTATTTGTAACTAAACTTTACTACTATATACTTGACAATAGACGTTAGTTAGAAGTGAAAGTGCCATTTTCAGTCAAAAATTCCCTCTTCAAAGTAAGATTACCGTTATTTACAATTAATCTTGTAATCTAAAAGATAATTTTTATGGCTAATTATTAAGATTCAAGTATATATTAAATGATTAAGAATTCCAGCGTGATTTTCTCCAAATATAAAATAATTTGAAGAACAATATCCAAAATGTAGATATTGGTATAAGATGTGCAATAACTAATTTTACCATAGCTATTTTCTCAGAATGAGATAAGACTCCTATTTGATTTTTGATAGCTTGCGTGGCGTAACCATACTATAAGTAGGGTGGGCAATGCCCACCAAAAAACGCTTACACTTGGCAATACCTACACTACTTACTATTTTTCAAGAATCATTGAGGATTGCTATATCTGCATATTGTCAGGTTGAGGTTGTCAATAGAGAACAAAAATAGCAAAAACAAAAATTTGCAAGTTCTATCAACAAAGGTAATTCATGGTTAATTATGCCATCAACTAAATGATACTAATTTGATTTAAAAATTATTCAGAGTTAACGGGTAATGTTAAGTATTTACATCCAGGAGATTGCATGAAAATAGCAGTTGCTAAAGAAATAGAAGTTTGTGAACGGCGTGTAGCTTTAATTCCCGATACCGTAGCCAAATTAGTCAAACAAGGTTTAGAAGTTTGGGTAGAAGCTGGTGCAGGAGAAAAAGCATTTTTCAGTGATGCTGACTATGAAGCCGCAGGTGCTAAAATTAGCCATGATTCTGCCCAAGTATGGAGTGAAGCTGACATTTTACTCAAAGTTAGCCCACCACAAACCAGAGAAGATGGCCGGACAGAAATTGAATTACTTAAATCAGGTTCTGTATTAATTAGCTTCCTTAATCCCTTGGGAAATCCCGTAATTGCCCAACAATTGGCAAATCGGCAAATTACAGCTTTGAGTATGGAATTAATCCCCCGTACTACCAGGGCGCAAAGCATGGATGCCTTATCCTCCCAAGCTTCACTAGCGGGTTATAAAGCCGTATTGATTGCGGCTGCGGCATTACCGAAATATTTCCCCATGTTAACCACCGCTGCGGGGACTATTCCCCCAGCTAAAGTATTTATTATGGGAGCAGGTGTAGCAGGATTGCAAGCGATCGCTACCGCCCGGAGACTAGGAGCAGTAGTAGAAGCCTTTGACATCCGCCCAGCGGTTAAAGAAGAAGTCCAAAGCTTAGGGGCGAAATTCGTCGAAGTCAAACTCGAAGAAGAAACCGTCGCAGCCGGTGGTTACGCCAAAGAAATCTCCGAAGATAGTAAAAAGCGTACCCAAGAACTAGTAGCCAGCCACGTCAAAAACTCTGATATCGTCATTACCACTGCTCAAGTACCAGGAAGACAAGCCCCCAGACTGGTAACAGAAGAAATGGTGGCACAAATGAAACCCGGTTCAGTAATTGTGGATTTAGCCGCAGAACAGGGTGGAAACTGCGCTTGTACAGAAGCAGGTAAAGATATTGTTTGGAACGGTGTCACAATTATTGGACCAATTAATTTACCCTCATCAATGCCAGTACACGCCAGCCAACTGTATGCAAAGAATATAACTTCATTAATGCAACTGTTGATTAAGGATAAAGCCTTAGAAATCAACTTTAGTGACGATATCGTTGACGCTGCTTGTGTTACTCATGGTGGAGAAATTAGAAACCAACGAGTAAAGGATGCTTTGCAAGCGGTAGCGGTTTAGTTTACATCAATAAAACCCGGCGATTAGAAATCGCGGCTACACAAGCAAAGTCCGCCTTCGCGGACTAATTAATTAATTTTGCTCTCTGTGTCTGTGTGCCTCTGCGTGAGGTAAACATCCAAAATCCAAAATCCAAAATCAACATGACAGAAGCATTACTTCCCGCTTTATTTGTACTCGTCTTAGCCTCCTTTATCGGCTTTGAAGTCATCAACAAAATTCCCCCTACATTACACACCCCGTTAATGTCTGGTTCAAACGCCATTTCCGGTATTTCCGTAATTGGTGCAATCCTCGCTGCTGGGGAGAAAAATACGAATTTATCGGTCATTCTCGGTTTAATTGCCGTAATTTTGGCAATGGTTAACGTTGTGGGCGGTTTTTTGGTAACTGACAGAATGTTACAAATGTTTAAAAAAAAGGAAATTAAAGCATGAGCGACTTTTTACCAACTGGGATTCAGCTAACTTACTTAGTCGCTGCATCATTATTTATTCTCGGTTTGAAAAAACTCGGTTCTCCCGCTAGTGCAAGAAACGGTAATCTTGTCGCTGCGGTGGGAATGTTATTGGCAATTGTTGCCACAATGCTAGATCAGCACGTATTAAATTACGAGATGATTTTGCTAGGCTTGTCCATTGGTTCGGTAATTGGCGCTGTGATTGCTTACAAAGTGCAAATGACGGAAATGCCCCAAATGGTGGGTTTACTCAATGGTTTGGGTGGTGCTTCTTCCGCACTTATCGCTGTGTCTGAATTTTGGCGGTTATTAGATAGTTCACAGCCTATCCCCCTCGATGTCAACATTTCCATGTTATTGGATGTGTTAATTGGTGGCGTGACTTTAACAGGTAGTTTTCTCGCTTTTGCCAAATTGCAAGGTTTAATTAGCGGTACTCCTATTACCTTTCCTTTGCAACAACCTTTTAATCTGTTGCTTTTGGGTTCTTATTTAGCTGGAAGTGCCTATTTAATCAGAACACCAGATAGCCTCCCGGTATTTTTGGGAGTGGTGGCTGTTTCTTTGGTGTTGGGTGTGATGTTCGTCCTCCCCATTGGTGGGGGTGATATGCCAGTGGTAATCTCCCTGTTAAACTCCCTCTCCGGTGTGGCTGCGGCTGCGGCTGGGTTTGTGGTGATGAACAATATGTTAATCATCGCCGGTGCTTTGGTGGGGGCTTCTGGTCTTATCCTGACGGAAATTATGTGTAAGGCTATGAACCGTTCTTTGTTCAGTGTCTTATTTAGTGCTTTTGGTTCTGTCTCTACTTCTAGTGGTGGTGCGGCTGCTGGTGCTAGTGATCAACCTGTTCGCAGTATTGATGCGGAAGAAGGGGCGATGATGTTGGGTTATGCCCGTTCTGTGGTGATTGTCCCAGGTTACGGTATGGCAGTTGCTCAAGCACAGCATAGCGTCCGGGAGTTGGCTGATCAACTTGAACGCATGGGTGTGGATGTGAAATATGCGATACATCCGGTGGCGGGGAGAATGCCGGGACACATGAATGTATTATTGGCGGAAGCTAATGTGGCCTATACGCAGTTGTATGATATGGAGGATATTAATCCCCAGTTTGAACAGGCTGATGTGGCGTTAGTGATTGGTGCTAATGATGTGGTCAATCCAGCAGCGCGTAGTGATAAGAATAGTCCTATTTATGGGATGCCGATTTTGGAGGTTGATCGCGCAAAGCAAACTATTGTGATTAAGCGCAGTATGAGTGCTGGTTTTGCTGGTGTGGATAATGAGTTGTTTTATAAGGCTAAAACGACGATGTTGTTTGGTAGCGCTAAGGATATGGTGGCTAAGTTGGTTAGTGAGGTGAAGCAGCTTTAGGTTAATTTGAGGGGTGTAGTTTGTTGCTATACCCCTTTTTTCTCTCGCAGAGGCGCAGAGACACAGAGAGGTTTGTTTCACGCAAAGTCGCTAAGGAGCAAAGGCGCAAAGTAAGAGAAAATTAAGAGTTCTATGAGAAAGTTATCAATTTTAATAATCTTCATCAAAACGGGTTAAAAATTCTTTCCATCTATATTGAAGTGCTAACTGACTAGGTTTATATTGAGAGCATATTAGTTTTCTACTTTCTAATTTCTGATAACTAGTTTTTAGAACTTTTAGATGAAATTTTACTTCTAGAGATTCTGGGTTAATACCTAATAAATTCAAATCGAATAAAGTATGTAAGTCTGCACGTAATAGGAGTCCATTATCTGGATGATTATCATCAGTACCACGATAGGGTGATATATGAGCAGCTTCTAAAACATCTAGTAATTTTAATCCTGTAATCATACATTGATTGCCATAGCGTTGACGTAATAAGTCTCTAAATTGAGATTGTCCACGACGTTCTTTAATTTGACGAAATACATTTTCGCGTCTATCTTCCGGTAAAATTATATATTCAGAACTTTCATCACCTTTAATATATTGAGAATCATGGTTCTCATCAAGTAATCTAGAGACAGCAGGAGCATTTTTGATTAGAGTTAACTGAATTTCCTGGAAGTTAATTTCTGCGATAGAAAATTGCACATTATCCATGATAGATTTTTTTAATATATCTATACTAATAGCCCCTTCTGTTACTATGAATGTATTACCAAAATAAGCATTAAATCTTTTGACGAGTTTATTTTCAGTTATAGGTTTATCAAAAGTATAACGACAATTGTTGCAATAAAAAGTAGGTCGTTTTTTGATTCTTCTCTTTATTGAAGTATTTTTGCATGAAGGACAACGTGATAGTTCTTTCGATCCGTCATAACTTGTAATTGATTCAATTCTAGCAATACCAAGAAGTTGCTCTTTATCTTGCAATAAAGCTAAATCACCTTCAGCGACTTGTTTACAATTAGGTACTTCATTATCATACTGATATATCTTGGAAATTTCATCTTTATAACCCACATTCCGCACCCCAAACTGTTCCAGAGGGAAATTACAGAGATGAAAAATCAAAGTTAGCATAAAAACAGA
>JAKOGY010000313.1 GCA_028658405.1 Dolichospermum sp. ST_sed8
TTAGCTGTTTTTTATCAGTAATTTCCCTCTGTGACAGTTGGGGTGCGGAATGTGGGTTTTAACTCTGTTCCCTGTTCCCTGTTCCCTGTTCCTTTCTATTCCCTGTTCCCTGTTCCCTGTTCCCTGTTCCCTGTTCCCTACTATAGGATAAATTAACTATGTCAGAAGTTTTGATAGATGATGTTATTTGAATACTAGATGCAGACAAGAATATAATTTTTAAGTTATTGTTTTGCTGCTAATTTGGGCATTCTATAAAGATAGTTATCAATTGCAATCTTTAATTGGTGAGAAATCAAATATGAAACGATATATGCCCTTTTTGATTATTGCCTTTATTCTCTTTATATCCCTGGGCGATAAGGTATTACCAGGTGAGTTAGGGAAGTCTAGCACTCAAACCCGCATAGCTTTAAACAACTTTGCACTTAACCTATTTCCCACTATTAAACGTCCCAAAAACCCTTATGAACGCACAGAGAAGCAGCTAGAAGAAACAGAACAAAAAAGGTAGAAATATCAATCAACTTGAGGACAATCATCCCATAAAGTGGTAATTTCTCTTAAACTCTGGTGAGTGCCATTGCCTAAGATTAAATGATCTAAAATGGGAATGGCTAGAAGTTCCGCACCGGCTAATAATTGACGAGTCAATTCTATATCGGCTTCACTAGGTTCTAAACTACCAGAAGGGTGATTATGGGCAACTATTACCCGTGTAGCACCTTGACGAATCACTTCTCTAAAAATATCACGAGGTGAGGCTAGAGTTTCTGTTGCAGTACCAATAGTAATTACCCTTGTTCCTAATAACTTATTTTTCACATCTAATAATAACACGGCAAATCTTTCTTGATTTTGCCACATCAAGTCTTGACTAAGCACAGCAGCCGCAGCAATGGGACTATCAATGACTGTTCCGTCGGAAGGACGAGATAAAAAAGTGCGTTTACCTAATTCAATTGCAGCCAAGATAGTTGTCGCTTTTGCCGGTCCCACACCGGGAATTTCCATTAACTCAGCGGGGGAAACATCTCGTAAAGCGGCTAAGGGATCACACTGACCTTTACCTAATACTTGTAATATATATTGCCCTAAACCAACTGCGGATAATTTACCAGGTCCTTGACCAGTACCCAGCAAAATAGCGATTAATTCCGCTGTAGCTAAAATTTTCGGTCCGTGAGTTATTAATCTTTCACGGGGGCGTTCATTTTCGGGTAAGTCGGCTATTCTCAGGCAATAAGTCATACCTATCGGGGATTTTGAATTGGGAATAATTGGGTAGAGCCATCCTTATTTATCCCTTATTTCCAGTGACAATTATTCCTGCTTGACAAAATCTTTATTTTTTGTAGAGATTACCTGAGTGATACTGAATGAGAAATGTGAATTAATTACTGGTAGATTTGCGTAGCCTTGAGCATATGGTAAGTAATAATTAACTGAGTGAGGGCGAGGGGGTAACTTTGCAATGTTTCGCCAGTTGTACCTGCTATTTTACCTAATTCTGGATTGCTTTCGCGATCGCATACATTATTTAAATGAGGCATATCGGCACACATAATCTGTTCGATTTTATTCACTTGTGCCAATGTTGCATGACCGTCAACTTCTAAAACATCCACAGGTTTTCCCATATCCCTATCTAATCCTAAGCGGATAGCTGATTGGGAATCACTACGCCCTGCATGGATAATTTCCGTAAAATCGGGATGAGGAATCGAAGGACGCAGCACCAAGCGCACATTTAAACGTCCATTATTTTCATCAACTTCATCATTGGGAGGATAGAAACTGACAACAATATCTGACCATTGACGCTGAGGACGAATATACATTTCTGAATCTGGTTCGCGTTTATCTAATTCCGCTAACACCTGTTCTGGAGTATAACCACGTTTTTGCGTATCCCGCTTGACTTTCCAATCAGCACGCAGTGATTCAGGAGGTGCAAGATACACCTTCACATCATAAGCATCACGGGCTGCACGGGTAGAATAACCTAGTAAACCTTCAATAATGACAAATTTATTCGGCTTGATATATTGTGGTGCTTCAAATGTCCCTGTTGAGTGGCTGTAAACTGGTTTCAGAATTGCCTGTCCTGTCCGTAGCAGCGATAAATGTTGCTGCATAATATCTAAATAGTTGCAATCAGGATGGAGGGCTGTAATCCCCAATTCTGCCCGTTGGGTGCGATCATAACGATGATAATCGTCCGTACAGATTATAGTCACATTTTCAGGACCTAGTACCTGAGCAATACCTCTAGTCAGAGTTGTTTTCCCAGCAGCACTATCACCAACAATACCCAGAATAATTGGACGGCTCATGAATACCCTCTCTGACGCGAGTAAGTTTATAGAATAATTTTTAATTTTAGAAGGCAAATAAGCCCTTTCTTCAGAAAATCTTATCTTTGCAACATCTCTACATAAACTCACTAGATTTTTATCTCCTTTCTTCCTACCCTACGGGATCTCTAAGAGAGATTGCGTGAGATTTTAAAATCCAAAACAAATCGCGTTTAAAAGAGGATTTGGGGGTTGACATTTGATTTTAAATTTGTTATCATAAAATTGATAAGGAAGAACTATCACAAAATAATTAATAAATATAAATAATGACAAAACAAACCCTAGGCTTAGAACAAAGCTTATATGATTATTTGCTTTCAGTTTCTCTGCGCGAACCAATCGCTTTAACCCAACTGCGTCAAGAAACCTCACAAATGCCAAATTCCCGAATGCAAATATCTCCTGAACAGGGACAGTTTATGGCATTGCTAGTAAAACTAATAGGAGCAAAGAAAACTTTAGAAATAGGTGTATTTACTGGCTATAGCTCTTTAGTCGTTGCTTTGGCTTTACCTGCTGATGGTAAAATAGTAGCTTGTGATGTCAGTGAAGAATATACAAGTATTGCCCGTCGTTATTGGCAACAAGCAGGAGTAGCTGATAAAATTGATTTGCATATTGCCCCAGCATTAGAAACTTTAGATAAATTATTGACAGCAGGGGAAGCAGGAACTTTTGATTTTGCGTTTATTGATGCTGACAAGGGTAACTATGAGAATTATTATGAGCGATCGCTTGAATTAATTCGCCCAGGTGGACTAATTGCTATTGATAATGTGCTATGGTCTGGTAAAGTGGCAGATACAGAAATACAAGACAATCAAACTAACAAAATTCGGGCTTTGAATCGCAAATTACATCAAGACTCCCGAATTACCCTGAGTTTAGTACCCATAGCAGACGGTTTAACCTTAGCTATGAAAAATTAAGTTCCGTAGGGTGGGCATTGCCCACCAAAATCAGTTATTATTAAATAGCGATCGCACTTAAAGTAAGAGACAATTATGATTATTGTCAGTGATACATCAACAATTACTAATCAAGCTTACTAATGTCTAGACGAGATGATTTACATTTTTTCTTGCGTCGCACCTTAGAAAAGGATGGTTGGAAAATTACAGATGATCCCTTAGTTTTGGTATTAGAGAAAACATTGCTAAAGGCTGATATTGGGGCAGAAAAGTTTTTTATCGCTAATAAAGAAAATCAGAAAATTGCCGTTGAAGTTAAAGATTTTGATGCTGCTTCAGTCATTAGTGAACTAGAAAAAACGATGGGGCAAATTCAACTTTATCAATGGGCTTTAGAAGAACAAGAACCACAAAGACGGCTTTTTTTGGCAGTGAGTCAACCTGCATATTTAAAACATTTTCAAAAGCCTATTTTCCAGCTAGTTATCAAACGGAATAAAATTAATTTATTGGTTTATGAACCCATAGATGAGGTGATTATTAAATGGATAACTCACTAAGATATTCGGAAATTTTAACCCAAGTATTACGAAGATCCGCATCTGTACAACCTCGGTTACAACCGATTTCAATTCGTGCTGTATGTGATATTGAGTCAGGACAATTTCTTATTATTGCGACAGGTTGGGAAAAGAATATTTGGATGAATACAATTTTGTTTCATGCTCAGTTAGCAAATGGTAAAGTTGTGATTGAAGACGATAATTTTGAGGAAGGACTGACGGAGGTATTAATTACAGCCGGAATCGCACCAGAGGATATTGTAACTGGACTTGCTGTAGAACAAAGACAATTGAGTTTATATTCTTAAATAAGATAGCAAAAAAAACGCATCCATAATTTAAGAAAACAATTGTTTTAAAAATTCGTTACCTGCATCTTCAAGATTATTATTCAAAGAAAAAGTCAGACTACGAACTCTAATCTTAATTTCTCCAATATATTGATTAAAAGGATTATTTAATTCAGTGGGATAGACTAACACTGCTTCAGGAGAATTTTTAGAAGCTGCATAGGCTAATACTTGACCTACATCATCAGAGGAAGGGTTTTGGTGATTTTTATATTTAGTATCAAGAATATATTTAGGAATAAAATTTGTAGTTTCATATAAAATTAAATCAGTTTGGAAATATATATTTTCTCCTAAATTGATTCTCTCTTGAATTTTTAAAGTAAAATTTTGGGGTAAATTTGCCTTTAACCATTGTGCAACAAATATTTCATAAAGACGCGCCATATTTACTAAAAAAGGTAAACTTGTATTTTGGCCTTTTTCATGAATAGGAATAGTATTATCTAAAAAGAATCGGCAAAATTGATGTAAAATATAATAATCTTCATTTAATCTATGATAAATTCGCTCAATACAATCTTTGGAAGTACAAGGTTGTAAAGATACCATTCCTTCCATAGCGTGATAGGCTTTTCTAACTATTTGTGATACCTTTTCTGAACAAAAACCGCTATGGCCAATATGAAAAAGTGTCCAAAATAAAATTTGGTTATCTATAATATCAGCCGTGTGTTCTTGATATGCACATTGTAATTTTACATCCCAAGGTTTTTTAATGACTTGTTGAACATTTAGCCTTCCCCGCACATAAGCTAATTTTTCAGTTTTGGGTATATAACTACGATATAAACCTTTACGACAGCGTTCTATAATTTTTTCAGCAAAAATATCAGCTAGATGATTGTAAAAATCTTCTACAGATTCACAATTCATTAGGCCCTGAAGAAACTTAAAACTTTTTGAATCATGTAAATTATAAGCATATTCCAACATTCCAAATAAATTTTTAATTGGGACTTTGGGATTTATTTTTAAAGCTAAATCAGAATCTACAGGAATATAACCAACCCAACCCTTAGCAGTTAGTTTCCATTGATAACGAGTTTTAGGACTAGGAAAATCTACATCTACCTGGTTTTTATATTTCTCATATAATATAATTCCCACTTCTTCAGAAATTTCATCACGAGAAAAAGATTTATTTTGATATTCAGTTATTTCAATCCCATCTTCCGCACCCTAAACTGTCACACAACGAAAAATGGTCGTTTGGGGATTTGGGATTA
>JAKOGY010000314.1 GCA_028658405.1 Dolichospermum sp. ST_sed8
TCGCTACCTAGCAACAGGGAGCAAGATGCTCCCACTACTTTCAAGAACTATGGTTTTCATCTTAGACGGGGTTTATAAGTAAATTCTGCCTCTCATTCAAGTGCATCCGCTATAAGTTCTTAGTTACTTATAAAATAAAAGGTTTAAAATTGATCTACTGGTTACTTTATTATTCATTTTTCTTTGCTGAAATGTATTTAAGTTTTGATACACATTTTTAACTTTATGCGAATCATACATATATTAAATCATGTCCAGGAAATCGGTAACGGTATTGTTAATGTAGCTGTGGATCTAGCTTGTTTGCAATCCCAAGCTGGTGATGATGTGGCGGTAATTTCAGCGGGGGGAGAATACGAAAAATTATTAAATCAATTTGGTGTTAAACATTACAAAATTAACCAAAATCGCCAGCTAATAAATATAATTAAGGCAGCGGTATCTTATCGAGCAATTCTCCAAGAATTTCAGCCAGATATAGTTCATGCTCACATGATGACTGGTGTGGTTTTAGGGTGGGCTTTGAGATGGGGAAATAGATATATTTTAGTGGCTACTGTCCATAATGAATTTCAACGGAGTAGTGTGTTGATGGGTTTAGCTGACCGAGTAATTGCTGTGAGCAAGGCTGTCAAAAATTCGATGGTACAACGGGGAATTCCTGAACAAAAATTACGGGTAATTTGTAATGGGACTTTGGGTAGCCCCCGGACTCGGAAAATATCAGATTATCAACCTTTAAATTTACAAAGTCCAGCGATAGCTACCGTAGCAGGAATGTATAAACGAAAAGGAATTACTGAGTTAATAGCTGCTTTTGAGGAAGTTGCTCAGAATTTTCCCCAAGTCCATTTATATTTGGTAGGAAACGGCCCTGATAAACAACTATTTGAGTCTCAAGCCCAAGCAACGGCTGTTAGTAATCGGATTCACTTTGAAGGATTTCAGCCTGAACCCCAACGTTACTTGTTAGCCTGTGATATTTTTGTCTTAGCTTCCCACCGTGATCCCTGTCCTTTAGTGCTTTCGGAAGCGAGGGAAGCAGGATTAGCGATTGTGGCTACAGAGGTAGACGGTATCCCAGAGGCGTTGGATAATGGGAAAGCGGGGCTGTTAGTTCCGGCTCAGAATAGCAATAAACTGGCTCAAGCATTAATACAACTATTGAGTAATAAAGATACACTTCAGGAATGGAAACAGCGATCGCAGGAAAATTTAGAATGGTTAAATGTTGCTCGTGTACATCAAGAAACGTTGGCTGTGTATGAAGAGTTAGATTTTCAGGCAACTTTTTCCAGCTATACGCAACCGGATTAATACAGATCCTAGGTGGTTATTGGTGGGCAATGCCCACCCTACATATTATTTGAAAAAGTAAAGGTTGAACTAGGATGTATGTGGTTTTTGTATTGTTGTTTTGGAAGGACATAGCTCTACTACATCAGTTAAGGCTTGATTATATATAAATTCGTAGTTATATTTTTTCCCATTCACCATCTAGAGTGCAATTAAAACTTTTAAACTAGTTGATATAAACTGCGGTGAGATTTTTCTATCAGCAGTTACTTCCAATTGAGCGTAAAAGATTTAAAATATATGGCTTTTTCTTCTATTGTGCGTGCTTTGGCGCGATCGCCTCTTACCGCAGAACTAATTATTAAACTCAATAAACAACAGGAATTGCGGTTAAATGGGATTTCTCGTCTTCCCAAGGGACTGGTAGCTTCAGCATTAGCAAATTGTGAAGATCAGGATTTGTGTGTCATCTGTGCCACTTTAGAGGAAGCTGGGCGGGTTTTTGCCCAAATGGAAGCAATGGGATGGAAAACTGTGCATTTTTACCCCACATCCGAAGCGTCTCCTTATGAACCCTTTGACCCGGAAAATGAGTTGAGTTGGGGTCAAATGCAGGTTTTAGCTGATTTAGTTAATTGTCAGTCGTCAGTGGTCAGTGGTCAGTTGCAAAAACAAAAAACTGCCATAATTGCGACTGTGGGAGCGTTGCAGCCACATTTACCACCACAGTCAGCGTTTAAATCATTCTGTGTCACTTTACAAAAAGGGATGGAATTTGATTTAGATGGATTTGGTGAAAAAATCACGATTTTGGGATATGAACGCGTTCCCCTGGTGGAAACGGAAGGACAATGGAGTAGACGCGGGGATATTGTGGATGTGTTTCCGGTGTCTTCGGAGTTGCCTGTGCGCTTGGAATGGTTTGGGGACGAAATTGAACAAATTCGGGAATTTGATCCCACTACACAACGTTCTGCCCTGGATAAGGTGGAAAAAATTACTCTCACCCCAACAAGTTTTGCACCGATTGTTTTAGATGCACTGAAGGATTCTGCTGATTTCTCTAACAATGTAGAGATGTTCCATGGAATGTCTCTACAAGAATCGGATTTAGCATCATTAGAAGGGAGTCGGCGGTTTTTGGGGTTGGCTTTTGCAAAACCTGCTTCATTACTGGACTATTTATCAGAACATACGCTCGTAGCCATTGATGAACCAGAACAATGTTATGCTCATAGCGATCGCTGGGTGGAAAATGCTGGTAGTCAGTGGTCAGTTGTCAATAGTC
Source organism: Dolichospermum sp. ST_sed8 (assembly GCA_028658405.1). Taxonomy (GTDB): domain Bacteria; phylum Cyanobacteriota; class Cyanobacteriia; order Cyanobacteriales; family Nostocaceae; genus Dolichospermum. Next base: position 2,585 of record JAKOGY010000314.1, read on the forward strand.
AGTTGTCAATTGAATTACCTAAGATTCATCGGACTTTTGATGAGTGTATAGCGGAAATTACCAATTTTAGAAAGTTATATTTATCGGAACTGTCGGAAGAAAATAGTGGTTTAAATTTAGCTAGCAGACCTTTACCTGTTACACCTCACCAATTTGCTAAATTAGCGGAGACAATTAGACAAGAACGCAATCGAAATTTTGCAGTTTGGATACTTTCGGCTCAACCTTCCCGTTCGGTTTCTCTCCTCCAAGAACACGATTGTCCCGCGCAGTTTATTCCCAATCCTCGTGATTTTCAAGCCATTGATAAACTGCAAATTAATCATATACCTATTGCTCTTAAATATTCCGGTTTAGCAGAATTACAAGGATTTATTTTACCTTCTTACCGTTTAGTTATTGTCACCGATAGAGAATTTTATGGACAACATTCTTTAGCTAATTTTGGCTATGTCCGCAAACGTCGTCAAGCGACTTCTAAACAAGTTGATCCTAACAAATTACGGGAGGGCGATTATGTTGTGCATCGTAGTCATGGCATTGGTAAATTTGTCAAGTTAGAAAGTTTGACAATTAATGATGAAACCCGTGATTATTTAGTTGTCCAATATGCGGATGGTTTGTTAAGAGTTGCTGCTGACCAAGTTGGTTCTTTGTCTCGATTTAGAACCAGTGGAGATCAAGCCCCATCATTACATAAAATGACTGGAAAAGCTTGGGATAATACTAAAAATAAAGTCCGCAAAACCATTAAGAAATTAGCGGTAGATTTGTTAAAGTTGTACGCAGCGCGATCAAAACAAGAAGGTTTTTCCTATCCCGCAGATATGCCTTGGCAAGAAGAAATGGAAGATTCTTTCCCTTACCAACCTACCACAGATCAACTAAAAGCGGTACAAGATGTCAAGCGGGATATGGAAAGCGAAAGACCCATGGATCGGTTAGTATGTGGAGATGTGGGTTTTGGTAAAACTGAAGTGGCAATTAGGGCTATTTTTAAAGCTGTCATTGCCGGAAAGCAAGTCGCACTTTTAGCACCAACAACGATTTTAACACAACAACATTATCACACAATTAAAGAACGTTTTGCCCCTTATCCGATTAATGTGGGTTTACTGAATCGATTTCGCAGTGCAGAAGAAAAACGCAATATTCAAAAACGCCTGGCAACTGGAGAATTAGATATAGTTGTAGGTACACATCAGTTATTAGGTAAAACTGTCGAATTTAAAGATTTAGGACTTTTGGTAATTGACGAAGAACAAAGATTTGGAGTTAATCAAAAGGAAAAAATCAAAAGTCTGAAAACTCAAGTTGATGTTTTAACTCTTTCTGCAACTCCTATTCCCAGAACCTTATATATGTCATTATCGGGAATTAGGGAAATGAGTTTAATTACGACTCCACCCCCAAGCAGAAGACCAATTCAAACCCATCTCGCACCTTTAAATCCCGAAATTGTTAGAAGTGCAATTAGGCAAGAACTAGATCGAGGTGGACAGGTATTTTATGTAGTTCCGCGAGTAGATGGAATTGAAGAAACTACTACAAAATTGCGAGAAATGGTACCAGGAGGAAGATTTGCGATCGCTCATGGTCAAATGGACGAAAGCGAGTTAGAATCAACCATGCTGACTTTCGGCAATAATGACGCTGACATTCTTGTTTGTACAACAATCATCGAATCTGGTTTAGATATTCCGCGAGTGAATACAATTTTAATTGAAGATGCTCACCGTTTTGGATTATCGCAATTATATCAATTACGGGGACGAGTAGGACGGGCAGGAATACAGGCACACGCATGGTTATTCTATCCCAAACAAAGAGAATTATCTGATGCAGCCAGACAAAGATTAAGAGCAATTCAAGAATTTACTCAACTGGGTTCTGGATATCAATTAGCAATGCGAGATATGGAAATTCGCGGTGTGGGAAACTTGCTAGGTGCAGAACAATCTGGTCAACTGGATGTAATTGGCTTTGATTTGTACATGGAAATGTTAGAAGAAGCAATTCGAGAAATTAGAGGTCAAGAAATCCCCAAAGTTGCAGATACGCAAATTGACCTGAATCTCACCGCATTTATTCCTTCAAATTACATTACAGATCCTGATCAAAAAATGAGTGCTTATCGCGCTGTAGCCACGGTAAAATCAAAATATGAATTAAAACAAATTGCTGCGGAATGGACAGATAGATATGGGACAATCCCAGTTTCAGCAAATCAATTATTACGAGTTATGGAATTAAAACAATTAGCCAAAAATCTGGGATTTAGCCGCATTAAACCAGAGAATAAACAGCACATTGTTTTAGAAACTCCAATGGAAGAACCTGCTTGGAATTTGTTAGCAGAAAAATTAACTTCAAACATGAAAGCCCGTTTTGTTTATTCTCCTGGAAAAGTAACAGCAAGAGGTTTAGGAGTCTTTAAAGCAGATCAACAATTGCAGACTTTAATTGATACTTTCACAAAAATGCAAGGGGCAATTCCCGAAACTACTTGAGTTTAATTTTGTTTGGTAATTTCCACCTAACAAAAAGACATATACTCAAAATGTAGGTTGGGTTAAGCGACAGCGCAACCCAACAAAAATATTAATTAATGTTGGGTAATATACGTCAACTCAACCTACAATAAAATCCCGAAAAAGGAAGGCATAATCTGAGATAATATAATTAGTGAGTGATAGCACGAGTCAATGACTGATAGTTAGAGGAATACGGATGTCAGTAACCCAGCCCTAAAGGGACTGGGCTTGCAAGAGTAATCAAGCAAGCCGTGCTGACCAGACCACCCACAAGCGATGTCGAAGGGT
>JAKOGY010000315.1 GCA_028658405.1 Dolichospermum sp. ST_sed8
GGATATTATTCGAGCAGTTGTCTTTACAACTATTCGATTAAGAATCCCCGTGTCTTTAGACCGGGGAGTGTCAAAGAAGTAATGTTAAAAGCAGCAGAATTATGGGCTGAAGTCAGAAATAAAGGTAAATCCACAGCAGATAATAAAGCTTTGGATGGTGATGTGATTTTAGCTGCTCAATCTATTTTAGTTGCTAATTATGGAAATGAGGTAATTATTGCCACGAGTAATAAAAAGCATCTTTCTCTTTTTATTGATGCTAGAGAATGGCAAGAAATTTAAACGGTGAGAGCGATTCCTAGGTCGCGCTTCGCTATCGCATCCCCTCAATTCCTCAAACAGCGATACCTTCGGAGTGCTTCGCTATCGCACTCCCTCAACCCCTCAAAATCTCTTTTTACCTCACGCAATGTCAAAAAAGTGGTATGATTAATTGGTAAGATAAATGAGTCATACATAATGATGAAAGTCACAATTACTTTAGAAGAAGACATTCTCAGATTTATTGATCAACAAGCAAAAGGTAATCGTAGTGGCTATATCAATGCACTATTAGCAGAACAAAGACGCAAAATTTTAGAAGCAGAAATAATAGCTGCTCTCGAAGAAGATGCCAAAGATTTAGAATATCAAAATGAGATTTCTGCTTGGGATAATGTAGCTGGAGATGGTATTAATGCCAGAGGGTAATTTAACTTATAAACGGGGTGAAATTCGCTGGGTAAATCTTGATCCAACGGTGGGAGCAGAAGCACAAAAAATCCGTGCTTGTTTGATAGTTCAAAATGATATTATGAATCAATATGGATTATTAACTATTGTGATGCCATTTCGACCAGGAAGTAAGCAAGCTCCCTATATTGTCAATGTCAAAGCAACAGCAACTAATGGATTAGATAAAGATCGTTTTATTGATGTTGCTCAAATTCGTTCTGTTGATTATCGTCGGGTTTTAGGGTTGGTGGGGATTTTAGAAGTTGAATATTGGGAAGAAATTCGTGCTGCTTTGGATGTGGTTTTGGGATTTGGGGTTTAAGTTGAGCGAACTGACAAGTCAGCGCTTGCGCTATCGCAAACTGCTCCGCAAGAATCGCTCTCTTTCCCCAAAATCTCTTTTTTAACGAACCACTCCAGTCACAGAGAACACAGAGTAAGAGCGATTCCTGCGGAGCGCTTCGCTATCGCACTCCCTCAACTCCCAAACAGCGATTCCTAGGTCGCGCTTCGCTATCGCATCCCTTCAACTCCCCAAACAGCGATTCCTAGGTCGCGCTTCGCTATCGCATCCCTCAACTCCCCAACATCTTTTTTAACAAGCCACGAAGAGAGCGATCTTTGGAAGTTTCGGATATAGCATACTTATAGGTGAGTAACTACTGCTTTTTTAACAAAGGCATGGACAAAAATACCACTATTGCTTATATTAATAACCTGTACTGTTTATGAGAATAAGGAAATAATTTTGACCACGTTTGCTAGTTACAAAGCAACAGCATCTAATTGGATTACTATATTTGATTCACCTTTCTATCCAGATTCCTTAGATGAAGCTAAAATTCTTTATGAGAATGTGTTATTGCGTTTTACAGAAGTTGTAGAACCAGCTAAAAATTCTGCAAATTTACTTGAAATTATCACTAAAGAGCCTGATCCTTTGCGAATTCAATTACTCAGAGTATTTCGTAGATATGTCTCTCCAGATACATCAGTTGAAATGACCAAAAAGAAAAGCAAAATACCTGATATCATTAAGGACTTTGGCTATAGATTTCGTCCAATAGAGCAAGTAAAACAAAATTTGCAAAGTCGTCCTATACCTGATGAAACTCTCATGGCAATACTTTTAGAGCAAAGTACGCGAGGACAAAAAGGTTATGACTTAACAGAAAGTTTTTTCTTATGGTTTAACAAAGTATTTAATAAGGATTATTTAATTCGTGGACCTGTTCGTGCTGGAAGAGATGTAATGCTAAATGAAGTATTAGATAACTGGCAATATAAAACTCCAGCGGATATGTTGATATCCCGCTTAGATGGGACTCCATTGGTAGTTGGATTTGCTCGTTATGACTCAGATAGAGGAGGTTCTCAGGAAGATGATAGAACAGGTGGCAATCGAGATAAAATAACAGAAATTTTGGGTTATGCTAAAACATACAATTTGCCATTAAAAGTATTGATGCTGAATGATGGTCCTGGATTACTTCTAGGTTCTATGTGGAATGATTACGCTAATTTAGAACAATATGGACAAGGTAGAGTGATGGTTTGTACTTTGAAAATGTTAGAGGAGAGATTTACACAAAGCTGGTTAGATAGTTAAGTTTACTATTCCAATTTTTGATGATTTGATCAGAAATTAACGCTAAACTTTCTGATTCTTCACTATACAAGTCTAAACCTGTTTTTAAAATTCTATTAAAGTCAATTAAGTTTATTTGTTTATATTTACAACTACCATTTTTGCCATTGACAAAATCACCCATTGCTTCACTACCATTAACTAAACGTTTAATTATAGTATCAATAGATAATGGAGAATTATCAATACCTATCCATTTTCTACCTAATTCTTCAGATACAGTTAGAGTAGTTCCACTTCCTGCAAAAGCATCTAAAACAATATCTCCTGGATTTGATGAAGCCATAATTATCCGTTTCATCATTTCTGAATTTTTCTCCGTTGGATAACCAGTAATTTTAATATTTTGATTGTGAGCGTCTTTAAAATCAAGCCAAATATCTTGAATTGAAATACCCTGACTATTATCTAAATATACTTTTCTTCTGGGATTACCTGTTGAAGACCAATATATTTCTCCCCTTGTGTCCATTTCATCCAAAGTTTCTGGTATGTATTGCCAATGTTTACCGGGAGGTGGTGACATACCCCTCCAAGGTTGACCAGTTGCTCCTTTTCTTACTCCTGGAGCATGAATAGGAACTTTTTTATATAGTCTTCCTGTTCCTTCTTCCACATATTGATATTCTTTTTTAATCGAGTCTTCTGTCCAAGCATCAAAAGGTTGATTCCATACATAATTATCTGTTTTTGTATAAAAAAGAATAAAATCGGCAACATTACCATATTGTTTGCGTGTATAGTTTTTAGGATTACATTTTTTTCTAGTAATCCAATTACGAAAATTTTTAACTCCAAAAATTTCATCCATGATAATTTTGACAGTACAAGCCATTTTTTCATCTAAGTGTACATAAATAGAACCTTCTTCTGATAGAATTTCTCTAATTAAAATAAGACGTTGACGCAAATATTCTAAATATTCTGCACCTTCCATGAGATCATCATAAGCATGACTGCTATTACGAGACTCAAAACTGCTACCTGTGGAGTATGGAGGATCAATATATACTAAGTTGATTTTTCCGGCAACATCATTATTATTTAATAATGTGCGAAGAACGTTTAAATTATCTCCATATATTAGTTGATTTCTAGGATATCCTTCAACGCTAATTATATGATTTAACTTAGCTGGCTGAATTTTCAATATATCTTCTATAGGCATTTTTCCTTCATATTCAATTCGGAAAGATGTTGTATTTTGTTTATGATTACGCCCATTTTTACTAGGTATTCCTGTTGCCATATTGTTTAAAATTTTGACTTTTTTATAATTATACTATAGCGATCGCACCCCCTCAACTTCCCAAAAGCGATTCCTAGGTCGCGCTTCGCTATCGCACCCCCTCAACTCCCCAAACAGAGATCGCACTCCCTCAAATCCCAAACAGCGATAGCGAAGCACTCCGCAGGAATCATTTAGATCACCGTAGTTATAACATTTTATAAATTTCAGACATTGCTTATTCTGATCCGATATACTGTTATTTTAGCTGCTCAATCTATTTTAGTTGCTAATTATGGAAATGAGGTAATTATTGCCACGAGTAATAAAAAGCATCTTTCTCTTTTTATTGATGCTAGAGAATGGGGAGAAATTTAAACGGTGAGAGCGATAGCGAAGCGCTTCGCTATCGCATCCCCCCAACTTCCCAAACAGCGATTATTCATCTTTATTAAACTGGTACATCTGACTGCCTCTGCGGTAAAATATCCTTAGTTCAAGGAATTGGTTATGAAAATAAAAGCAATTATCTGGGAAGAAGACGGTGTATGGTGTGGTTCTGTACCAGCTTTACCAGGATGTCATACCTGGGGTGAAAGTTATGAACATTTATTAGAAATGTTGAAAGATGCTGTTCAAGGTTGGTTAGAAGTTGCTAGTCAGCAAGAAGAAGTTGAACCACAAAAACAGTTGATTGAGTTATCTTTATGAAATCCGTTTCTGGTAAGTCTCTGTGTAAGATTGTGGAACGCTATGGATGGAATCTAAAAAGGATTACAGGTAGTCATCATATCTATGTTAAGGAAGGTATGAGTGTGATTCTTTCTATACCTGTTCATGGTAATCGTGATCTACCTACGGGTACACTCAGAAGTATTTTGAAAGATGCTAATTTGACTGAAGAAGATTTAGATTAATTTCGCGGATCGCATCCCCTCAACTCCCCAAAAGCGATCGCACCCCCTCAACCTCCCAATACCCTTTTTTAACGAACCACAGAGAACACAGAGTAAGAGTGATCGCATCCCCTCAACTCCCAAACAGCGATCGCACCCCCTCAACTTCCCAAACAGCGATTGCACCCCTCAACCTCACAAACAGAGATCGCACCCCCTGAACTCCCCAATATCCTTTTTTAACGAACCACAGAGACACAGAGGACACAGAGAAAGAGCGATCACACCCCTCAACTCCCCAAACAGCGATCGCACCCCTCCAACTTCCCAAACAGCGATCGCACCCCTTCAACCTCCCAAACAGCGATCGCACTCCCTCCAACTTCCCAAACAGCCATCGCACCCCTTCAACTCCCCAAACAGCGATCGCACACCCTCAACCTCCCAAACAGCGATCGCATCCCCTCAAACTCCCAAACAGCGATTCCTAGGTCGCGCTTCGCTATCGCACCCCCCTCAACTCCCCAATATCCTTTTTTAACGAACCACGAAGACGCGAAGAACACGAAGGAAGAGGAGAAGAGGAGAACACTTTAAGTAATTTCATTTATAGCCTAAGAAGATGTAAATTCGTTTGATAATGATAAATTTTGTCTGATTTTGGGAACACTAATGATAACTGCTATCAAGAGTTTCCAAATGAGCAAATTAATTTCTAAAGACAGAAAACCTAAAGTGTGGTTACTTAAAAGTTTTGGTGATGAGCGACAACACGCTGGCAATCTTGGTTATAACCCACATTCCGCACCCTAAACTTTCACAGATCAAAAAAGCCAGCCAAGTAGTACATAATAACTAAAGACAACTCAAA
>JAKOGY010000316.1 GCA_028658405.1 Dolichospermum sp. ST_sed8
CGTAGCACAAAAAAAACAGTGTCATTATTTCAATCTCATGTTTTTAAACATGAGTTTTTCCTGTTCCCCTGTGCCTATTCCCTGTTCCCTCTGAATTACTATTTTTCACCCAATCATAAAACCTGAATTTGTCACAAATTATCAAAGAAGGTCTTTAAAACCTAAATTGTGTGATAATAATAACCTGAATTATGAATTGATAACGGTGTAGTTAGGCATGGATTATCGGGATGCAGGCGTTGATGTAGAAGCGGGTAGAGCTTTTGTAGATCAAATTCGCAATTTGGTTCAAAGCACCTTTAGAAAAGAGGTCTTGGGGGGGCTGGGTGGCTTTGGAGGCTGCTTTCAACTCCCCACAGGTTATAAAGAACCAGTTTTGGTTTCGGGAACAGATGGTGTGGGGACAAAGCTAAAAATAGCCCAAATTCTCAACCGTCATGACACTGTTGGGATAGATTTGGTGGGGATGTGCGTTAATGATGTGTTGACATCAGGTGCAGAACCGCTGTTTTTTCTAGATTATGTGGCTACGGGTAAATTAGATAAAGAACAATTAACTCAGGTAGTCGCGGGAATCGCTACCGGTTGTAAATTAGCAGGTTCGGCTTTATTGGGGGGAGAAACGGCAGAAATGCCTGGTTTTTACCAAGTTGGTGAATATGACTTGGCCGGTTTTTGTGTGGGAATTGTGGAAAAAAGCCGAATGCTCGATGGTTCCCAGGTGCAAGTGGGTGATGTAGCGATAGGTTTAGCTAGTACGGGTGTCCATAGTAATGGTTTGAGTTTAGTCCGGAAAATTGTATCTGATGGTGGTTTTGCTTGGACTGATACCCCATATCTATTAAATGGAGAATCTATTGGGGAAACTTGCCTCACACCTACACGTATTTATGTAAAATCTGTTTTAGCAGCGTTACAATCAGGTTTGGAAATTCATGGCATGGCTCACATTACTGGTGGGGGTTTACCAGAAAATTTACCTAGATGTTTAAGTACAGGTCAATCAATTAAAATGATACCTGATAGTTGGACTATTCCGCCTGTATTCCATTGGTTAGCTGCTGCTGGTTCTGTTAGTGCTGAAGCTATGTATAATACATTTAATATGGGTATCGGCTTTGTGTTATTAGTTCCACCCCAGGAAGCAGAACAGGTAATTAGTCATTTTCAATCCCAGGATATCTCCGCTAATGTGATTGGTGAAGTTGTGACTGGAGTCGGTGAATTAGTCGGTTTGTTGTGATAATAATGGTAGATAGATAGAACCCATACGCAAAATTTATATTCTCTTGATGGAAGTAATCAAAAATACTCATCGCCATCAGCGTTAATATTTGCTAACGTAGTCTTAACATATTGCAAAAATCAATTGGTGCAGTTGAGGAAGTATCTGTAGTTACGAGTTAGTGGTATTGGTTAGATCTCGTTAATAAGTGTGGCGTGTTGGTGTTTTGAGAAGAATGTAATTTTTGTGTAGAGGGTTATGGTTATAAATTTTGCCCGGACTACTGTTTCTAAGGGACTACTAAAGCAAGTATTCCAACGCATTGATGCCCAAAGTTGTCCCAAGTTATTTAATTTTCATATGCACACGGTTCACTCGGATGGCAAACTAGAACCGAGTGAGTTGATGAGTCAAGCGATCGCAATTGGCTTAAGAGGTCTAGCAATCACTGATCATCATAGTATCAGTGGCTATCAGTCAGCCCTGGTTTGGCTAGAAGATTGGCAAAGGAGTAATCCTGATACTCATCCTCCTCATCTGTGGAGTGGTGTAGAAATTAATGCCAATTTGCTAGATATTGAAGTCCACATTCTGGCTTATGCTTTTGAGTCAGAACACCCCAGCATGAAGCCTTATTTACAAAAAATACCTAGTGTAGGTAAGGCTTATCAAGCAGTTAACGTGATTACAGCTATTCACGAAGCGGGAGGACTAGCGGTACTTGCTCACCCAGCCCGGTACAGGCGATCGCATTTTGACCTGATTCCTGCGGCTGCGGATGTTGCTATTGATGGTGTTGAGACTTTCTACGCTTACACTAACCCCAAACCTTGGAAACCTAGTGTTGTGGAAACCGAGGAAGTACAACAGTTAGCGGAAAAATTCGATTTATTGAACACCTGTGGTACTGATACACACGGTGCAAATTTACTGCAAAGGCTATAAATCTGTTTTTATCTCCTTTTAACTCCTGGTTTACGTAGCCAGGGAGTTACTATTTTCAGTGAACCAGATAGAATGAATTAAACGGATTGTCTTTCGGTTCACCGTTAACATTTCCCTCTCCCCAGGAGTGAATTTAATTTTGTCCAACTACTTATCTACTGTAAAATAGAGAACGGCTAAATGGCACCGATAAGTAATATTTTTCATGACTAAAGAACTATTAAAACAAGTAAGAGTAATTGATCCTGTCCAGCATACTGACACAATAGCAGATGTATTAATTATTGACGGTTATATTCAAGCTATCGCTCCACAAATTACAGATATTAGTGCTGATACCTCTATTCGTGATTGTCAAGGCTTAGTTCTTGGGGCTGGATTGGTTGATTTATATAGTCATTCCGGCGAACCTGGATTTGAAGAACGAGAAACTTTAAGTTCTTTCCTCCAATCCGCTGCTGCTGGTGGTTTTACTAGAGTTGGTGTTTTGCCAGATACATTACCAGCCATTGATAAACCTGCGCTAGTCACACAGTTACAGCAACACAGAGATCGGCAAAAACCTTGTCCCCATCTGCATATTTGGGGGGCAATTACCTTAGATTTAGCAGGTAAACAATTAACAGAAGTAGCAGATTTAGCCGCAGCGGGGGTTGTGGGTTTTACTGATGCTAAACCTTGGGACAATTTGGGGATAGTTAGACGGGTTTTAGAGTATCTTCAACCCTTTGGCAAACCGGTGGCTTTCTGGCCATGCGATCGCCATTTAGCAGCTAATGGGACAATAAGAGAAGGTGCAGAAGCCTTGCGGATTGGATTATCCCCTCTACCCTATAGTGCAGAAACAACTGCTATTGCCGCATTATTAGAATTGGTCGCTGATATTGGTACACCAGCCCATATTATGCGTGTTTCCACGGCTCGTAGCGTAGAATTAATTGCTCAAGCTAAAGCTCAAGGTGTGCCGATTACTGCTAGTACCACTTGGATGCACGTTTTACTCGATACAACATCTATGAGAAGTTATCATACATCCTTGCATTTAGATCCGCCCTTGGGAAATCATCAAGATATGCTATGCTTGCGGGGTGCTGTGCGAACGGGGGTAATAGATGCGATCGCAATTGATCACGCACCCTATACTTATGAAGAAAAAGTTCAAGCCTTTGCAGAATCACCACCAGGAGCAATTGGTTTAGAATTAGCATTACCCCTACTATGGCAAAATCTTGTCACCACCGGCGAATTTACAGCTTTAGAATTATGGCGCGTTTTGAGTCATCAACCAGCAGCTTGTTTACAACAAGAAATTAAACCAATTCAACCCGGTGAAAAAGCCGAATTAACATTATTTGATCCTCAAAAAATCTGGAATGTAAACAAAGCAAATCTCCACACACTTTCCTATAATACACCTTGGTTTGGACAAGAAATTACAGGTCGGGTGGTGGAAACTTGGTGTAATCCTGTAAGATTTTAAGAATATTTGACCGCAGATAAACGCAAATAAACGCAGATGAATACGGTTGATGATTATTTTGTGCAGCCTTACATAAAATTGGTATAATCTAATTTAGTACATAAGAACTATATTAATATTCCATGTCTGATCTAATTCTGTTTTGGCATCGTCGAGATTTACGCATTTCTGATCATACAGGACTAGCTGCGGCCAGAGAAAAAAGTGCAAAAATTGTGGGTGTATTTTGTCTAGATCCTCAGATTCTCCAACATGATGATATTGCCCCAGCTAGGGTAAAATATATGATTGGCTGTTTGCAAGCACTCCAGAAAAGATATCAGCAAGCAGGTAGTCAATTATTGATTTTGCAAAATGATCCTGTGATTGCAATTCCCAAATTAGCAGCAGCATTAAAGGCAAAAGCAGTATTTTGGAATTGGGATGTTGAACCTTATTCACAAACACGAGATTTAGCAGTAATTGATGCTTTGAAAACTCAAGGAATCGAGTTTCTTAACCACAATTGGGATCAATTACTCCACTCACCACAAGAAATTTTTAGCGGTGCTAAAACTCCCTACACGGTTTATACTCCTTTCTGGAAAAATTGGATTACTAAATCCAAAGCTAAACCAGTACAAATTTTAGAAAATATTGCAGGTTTAACAGAGAAAGAACAAGAAATTGCTCAACAAGCAGGAACAATTAATTTACCTGCTGCTGAAGATTTAGGTTTTATTTGGGATGAAGAACTAATCATTTCTCCTGGAGAATTAGCAGCACAAGAACGATTAGATAACTTTGCCAAATCTGCTATTAATGAATATCAAGAACAGCGTAATTTTCCCGCAATTGATGGTACATCTCAATTAAGTGCAGCATTGAAATTTGGTGTTATTGGTATTAGAACTATTTGGCAAACTACCATAAAAGCTTTAGCAAATAGTAATAGTGAAGAAGTAAATGCCAGTATCCAAACATGGCAAAAAGAACTAGCATGGCGAGAATTTTATCAACACTGTATGTACCATTTTCCAGAATTAGCTAATGGTGCATATAGAGAAAATTTTAAAACATTCCCTTGGCAAAATAATGAAAAATATTTTCAAGCTTGGTGTGATGGCAAAACAGGTTATCCTATAGTTGATGCTGCTATGCGTCAATTAAATGAAACTGGCTGGATGCACAATAGATGTAGAATGATAGTTGCCAGTTTTTTGACTAAAGATTTAATGATTAATCCTCAATGGGGAGAAAAATATTTTATGCAGAAACTCATTGATGGTGATTTATCTGCTAATAATGGAGGTTGGCAATGGAGTGCCTCTAGTGGTATGGACCCCCAACCATTACGCATCTTTAACCCAGCGAGTCAAACCCAAAAATTCGATGCAGAAGCTGAATATATTCGTCAATGGGTACCAGAATTGCGTTCTGTAGATACGGGATATTTAGTAACTGGGAAAATTCCCCCATTATATATTGGAAATTACCCTCAACCTATTGTTGATCATCAAAAACAGCAAGCTTTATTTAAGCAAATATATCAGCAACAAAAAGCTGTTATTTAATTATTTGTTAGAATCAGGATTTTCAGGATTTGAGGATGTACAGGATGTTATTTACCAATTATCTATTTTTGAATAATATTATGTTAATCATCTTCTGAATTAAGATTATCAAAATCATTGTATTTGTCAGAATCAGGATTT
>JAKOGY010000317.1 GCA_028658405.1 Dolichospermum sp. ST_sed8
TGTATTTACGATCTTCGTATACCGTAGTATTTGTTAAGAAAAATAAGCAAATAAGCAACTAGTTATCTACCTTCCTCAATCTTGAAAAATTGTGATTTCATCCAACTTAAAAATTCAATCTTTAACCACAGACAATTTAACTGAACTGTTGGAACTGGATAAAGCCTGTTTTGATGGCTTGTGGACTATGGAAGGCTACCTTCGGGAGTTAGAAAGTCCTAATAGTCATTTTTTGGGTTTATTTTCCCCTTTTAATCACGCCGATTTGTTAGGAATGGGGTGCTTTTGGTCAATTTTAGAAGAAGCACACATTACAATCTTAGCTGTTCATCCCCAATATCATGGTCAAGGGTTAGGAACAGCTTTATTGTATGCCATACTGCGAAGTGCTAGTGATCTTGGTTTGGAGAGAGCTACTCTGGAAGTCCGCGATTCTAATCACGTTGCTATTTCTTTGTATCAAAAGTTTGGTTTCAAAACTGCGGGAAAACGACGAGGTTATTACAAGGATAACAATGAGGATGCCTTGATTCTTTGGCTTTCTGAACTCCAACAGCCACGTTTTCTCAAAAATTTAGATCAATGGGCAAGTGTAATTAATTCACCCTTCTAAATTCTAAATTCTAAATTCTAAATTCTAACTAATCGTCCAGTGATTGGGCTTGAACTTCAACCGCTGTCACATCAATTGTCCCTTCTGGTGTGAAGCGTTGAAATTGAAGATTTTTAACTAATAGCTGTTCACCACAGTTAGCACATTGTACTTGGCTGTTATTTACCCCTGTTAATTCATATCCACAGACAGGACAATTATTGGTGACTAGATTTTTTTGTAACCACCAGCGAAACCCAAAGAATGCTACCACAGGTAAAAAAAACAATAACCCCAAAATAATTACTAAGGAATTAACTAACCAGCCCAAGCCCAATGATGCTAATAGCCAGGCAATTGCTAACAGGGTCAGCCAAGGGCGGATTTTCTCAAAATTGAATTGCAAGTTTTTAAAGCTCATGTCTCAAATTGGTACTGCTGATTCTAGGATAGCGAGTTTAGTTCTTGATTATCTCCCAATAATACAAGTATTTTACAAGCCATTGCTTCTACATAGACAATAATCAAGCTTTTTTGCGAAGTGATGATACAGGCATCAACTAGACAATCAAAAAATATTAATTTTTCTTTAAATATTATTTTTGGTGGGGCAGAAAGTTACTTTTACGTCACCTGATGACAACAACTATTAGATAATTGTGTAAATCACCCAAGGATTAAAAATTCCATAAAAAGCCCAATCTCTAATTATTTTGATTTTTGACTACTTATGCTGTATTCATTCTAAATTCTAAATTCTAAATTCTAAATTCTAAATTCTAAAGAAAGCGGTACTAGTCCCTAATGTTGTTGTTCTTCTAAACAATATTTGACAATCAACAGGCAATTTCTAGTATCTGAATCACGCTCATAAACAACTTTATCTGCCAAGCGGCGGAGTAAAAACCATCCATATCCACCTACTTGTAGAGTCCCTGGTTCTGGCTCAGTTATCACATCAGGATTAAATGGTTTTCCATAATCCCAAATTCTCATTTCCAACCTATCCGTCCATAAACTAACTTGAATTTCTATAGTTGTTTCCGGTGGTAAAGAATGATGAGCATGACGAACTGCGTTGGTAAAACCTTCTGCTAAAGCTAGGTTGAGACAATAAAGTTGGCTATCTGACCAGCCGTATTTAGGTAAATATTGCTGACAGAATTCTTCAAACCATTGTTGTACTGGAACTAAGAGCTTAAGTTCGCTCCTCACCGTTCTCTGGTCTTGCTGCACTATGCTAAGCATTGACCTTGACTTGAATAGAAAGTAATTGAACAGTATTTGGGTTATTTGGTGATTTGATAATTTCACATTTGGGAATAAGTGATTATTGTCGTTAAAAGTTTTGTTGTGTCTTTTTTTGTCTCATTACTTTATATCCTCATCTTTTGTGAATAATTGCCCTATATCCAAAAATTAAAATTTCTATATCCCAGACTTAGAATATTTGGCTAGTGATTTTAGATGGGAGATATTTTAGTTTTAACTTCATCTTGATCACTAATCTCAAAACTTTTTTCCACAGTTCCAGAATAGTTAACGCCTGTTGATCTTCAAAAGCATATCTCTATGGAAATATCAGGAACAAGTAGACTATCAAAAACTGATGGCTATTTATTTGTTAGATATTATCCCGTATACGCTCTTGAAAATCACAGACGTTAGCAGCTTTAGTGTGAACTGGAAGTACCTTAGAACAATCCTAAAGTTAAGGATTTATCTAATGGAAGTGCCGCACCTATACCTAGCCATATAGTAACAAGAGTACCAAATAAAAATACTGTTGTTGCGACAGGACGACGGAAAGGATTTTGGAACTTATTCACGTTTTCCAGGAAAGGAACGATAATTAGCCCCAAGGGTACAGCAGCCATTGCTAACACACCTAATAGTTTACTAGGTAGTGAGCGGAGAATTTGGAATACAGGATATAAGTACCACTCTGGCAAAATTTCCAAAGGGGTAGCAAAAGGATTGGCTGGTTCACCTATCATAGAAGGTTCTAGAACTGCTAGAGCCACAATACAGGCAAAAGAACCCATAATTACGACAGGGAATATATAGAGCAAATCATTAGGCCAAGCGGGTTCACCATAGTAGTTGTGACCCATGCCTTGGGCAAGTTTAGCTCTCAATTTGGGATCGCTTAGATCCGGTAATTTTTGGGTTGACATTTTTAAATGCGCTCTCCGGCTGAAGTGAAGTTAAAGCATTGGTGAAAACTATCAGCTATACAGGCAATTTGTTGCTGACAACTAGCTCAGGTTTCAGATATGAGTCGATGTTTAGAACTTACAAGTTATTTTCTCTTTAGTTTAAAACAAAGTCCGATGATCTGGAAACATAAGTTATGCCATGTTTGCTAATAACTTGAATTACAAAGGTCCAGAAATACCTTGTTTGCGAATCATCAAGAAGTGGAACAACATGAAGACGGCAATTAACCAAGGGAGAACAAAGGTGTGAGCGCTATAGTAGCGGGTAAGTGTAGCTTGACCAACACTAGAACCACCACGGAGTAAATCGGAGATGAGAACGCCGACTACGGGAATTGCTTCTGGTACACCACTCACAATTTTTACAGCCCAGTAACCAACTTGATCCCAAGGTAAGGAGTAACCTGTTACACCAAAAGAAACGGTAATAACTGCGAGGATAACACCACTGATCCAGGTCAATTCGCGGGGCTTTTTGAAGCCACCCGTTAGGTAAACGCGGAAGGTGTGGAGAATCATCATCAATACCATCATGCTGGCTGACCAGCGGTGAATGGAGCGAATTAACCAACCGAAGTTGACTTCATTCATAATGTACTCTACGGAGGAGAAAGCTTCGGCGACGGTGGGTTTGTAGTAAAATGTCATCGCAAATCCAGTTGCAAATTGGATCAGGAAGCAAACTAAGGTAATTCCACCCAAGCAGTAGAAAATGTTAACGTGGGGAGGAACGTATTTGGTGGTGATATCATCAGCGATTTCTTGGAGATCCAAGCGTTCCTCAAACCAGTCATAAACGTTAGCCATACAATCTCAATGTCCTAAAAATAGATTGCGGTTGATAAGTTTTGTTATGCGAAGCTTAATCATGACTGACTATTCAACTAACCTCAGTTAGAGGGTTCGCTTCTCGCTTCTTCCAAAAGAATGGGCTTCTATTTGTCCACGAGCGTGAATTTGGGTGTAACTCACCCTATTTTTAGGAAATCTCCCTGTCTTGTCGTCTTTGCAAGCCAACGTTAAAAATATTGACCCCAAAGAAGATTTTATCGTTGATCAGGAAGAATGGGGATCTCATAAATTTGGACTAGCAAGTTTATGAGAAGAATTCACTTCTTCTATAAAAAAAGTAACATAGTCGAGAGATAGATTTCATCAGCAACTGAGCATTACAGAAAATTTTAGGGAATTATGAGTCTGAGATGGCACTAAAATTAGGGTTCATTTACAAACGGGTTTGGCGGCTAGGATGCTTACTACTATTGCTTTTTTGCCTTGTGTTTACCGGATATATTCCTCCGGCTTCAGCTTTTACCCCAGAACAGAAGCTAGTTTATGAAGTATGGCGAATTGTAAATCGCTCTTATCTGGATGGGACTTTTAACCATCAAAGCTGGGTTGATGTGCGACAAAAAGCTCTGAAAAGTCGTTTCCCTAACCAAGAGGCTGCTTATGCCACAATTCAGGATATGCTCAAGAGCCTAGATGATCCTTTTACCCGTTTTCTTGACCCTGAGAAATATCGCAGTTTGCAAGTTAGCACTTCTGGAGAATTAACAGGTGTGGGATTACAAATTATGCTCAATCCCCAAACTGGTGTTTTAGAGGTAATTACACCAATTGCAAATTCTCCAGCCGAGAAAGCGGGTTTAAAACCACGCGATCGCATTTTGAAGATTGAGGGCTTATCTACAGAGAATTTGACTCTTGATGAGGCTGCGGCGCAAATGCGGGGACGAATGGGCAGCGTTGTCACTCTTTTAATTGGCCGAGAAGGAGAAAAAGAGCAAGAAGTTATCTTGGTGCGCGATCGCATTTCTCTTAATCCTGTTGTATCTGACTTACGATTATCCCCCCAAGGAACCAAGATTGGCTATCTCGCTTTGAGTCAATTTAGTGCCAATGCTGTTACTGACTTGGCACAAGCTATTTCTATTTTAGAAAAAAAAGGCGCGTCTGCCTATATTCTTGATTTAAGAAATAATCCCGGTGGCCTCTTACAAGCTGGAATCGAAGTAGCTCGTTTATGGTTAGACTCTGGCACAATCGTTTATACTGCCAATCGTCAAGGCATTCAGGGAACTTATGAAGCCTTTGGCCCTGCTCTGACAACTGATCCTTTAGTTATTCTAGTTAATCAAGGAACTGCCAGCGCCAGCGAAATCCTCGCAGGTGCTTTACAAGATAATCATCGCGCCCAGTTGGTGGGAGAAACTACCTTTGGTAAGGGCTTAATTCAATCTCTGTTTGAATTATCCGACGGTTCTGGTTTGGCGGTGACAATTGCTAAATATGAAACTCCCAACCATCGAGATATTAATAAGTTGGGAATTAAGCCAGATCAAATTATTCCCCAACCATCACTTAACCGGGAGCAAATCGGCACAAAGACAGATGTTCAATATCAAGCGGCTATCGAACTTTTGAGTAACAATTTGGTAATGAATAATGG
>JAKOGY010000318.1 GCA_028658405.1 Dolichospermum sp. ST_sed8
TGCCCTTAGTTTTGTCTTTTGCGTTTAATGCTGTAACAGTGGCACAATTTGAACCAGAGGATGCTTAGAGTTTTGAAGATGAAATTAGGATATTAAGATTAATCCATCAATCTTAATGCTATTTTTAGCTTAAACAAGATTAATCTAATTATCTTATATTTTTTGTACAAACTTGTTGAGGCGCATTAATGAAAAAGTGATTATATTCTAATTAATCCTTTTTTGAAAAATTTCTGACTCCTGACTTATGTTGTAAGTTATACAGGACTCCTATTTGATTTTTGAACATATACGTAGGGTGGGCAATGCCCACCAAAATCTGAATATATTTATTAAAGTGGGAATATCAACCTGAATAACGTTCTCGCAGTTGGTTTTTAACAATTAGAGAACCTGGCTTTTCCCGTGAAGTCGTGAAACTCCCAATTAACAAGGGTTTTAGACTATAGCCTAATTCTCAACAAGCGACCTTTAATGAGAATAATTAACGAGAAAATAGGACTTTGGGGCGGGGGTTATAGTGGGAGATAGCGAACGCATTGCGTCCCGGAGGGAACTAGCGCGACCTAGGAATCGCTCAATTAGAAAGATAACGGGAAAAGTCAGGTAGGGAAGCTCGCGCATGGAAGTTTGCTTTGGGTACTTATTCAGCAAACCCTAGCACCGCAGGGCGGAAGTCAAAAGTCAAAAGTCAAAAGTCAAAACGAATACAGTATAGGCTTTTGGGAGATTTATCATGGTTGGTTTATTTACGCCGTAGTGTACTAGTTATTGAGTCGTCTTGAGACGACTTTTGCTATGAGACTGGGAATTCATTCCCAGTTGGGTTATGTAAGTTGACACCATTAAGCATTGCTAAACCCCTACCGGGAGAATCAAATAATTAAGCCGTGTTGAGTATAAATTTTTAATTGCATATATGTCACGTACGTGACTCTAAGTATATGTCACAAAAAGATTATTTATAACTGAAAGATCACGGTTGTGTTTACAAATAACACATCCTATCATTATATACATATTTAACCTGTTTGGATAAGAATTTGTAAAGGTTTACCACTGCTCAACAGTGTCAAGTACCTTCAATCCAGGGAATAAATTCCTAAAAGCTCAAGTCGGTTAAAACCGACTATCTTGGCGGTATTTGTTCGAGAAATAGGATAATTTTTGATTTCGATGTCATCAGAGACTTGAGCCAGGGAATAAATTCCCTGTCTAAAAGCTCAAGTCGGTTAAAACCGACTATCTTGGCGGTATTTGTTCGAGAAATAGGATAATTTCTGATTTCAATATCATCAGAGACTTGAGCCAGGGAATAAATTCCCTGTCTAAAAGCTCAAGTCGGTTAAAACCGACTATCTTGGTGGTATTTATTCGAGAAATAGGATAATTTCTGATTTCAATGTCATCACAGTGCGTTTCAACGCACTTTAGCTATTAGACCGGAACTTCAGTTCCGGGCGGGTATAAAAGCTTAGTTACCAAATGCAAAGGAAAAAAATATGTTTAGCAACTCTTCCCTCAGTCAAACCGCGACAACTATTGTTTTTATTGATGCTTCCCTTTCCGACTATCAGACCCTCCAAGCAGGAGTTGTAGAGGGTGTAGAAACGGTGATTCTTTCCCCAAATCAAAACGGGATTGAGCAAATTAGCCAATTTTTACAACAACATCCCCACATCACCACCATTCACATCCTTTCCCACGGTGCGCCGGGATGCTTGTATTTAGGCAATAGTCAATTAAACTTAACCAATATTCACAATTACACCCAACAGTTACAACACTGGCAACGTCAGAATATTTTATTATATGGTTGTAACGTCGCAGCCGGAGACGCTGGGGAAGAATTTATTCACAAATTACATCAAATTACAACCGCAACCATTAGCGCCTCCACAACAAAAACCGGCAATGCAGCATTAGGGGGAAATTGGGAATTAGAGGTGAATATTCCCGTTACAGAGACATTACATGGAACGTCTCTACATTTGTCAGATATTGTTGCGGAAACCCTCAACACCTACCAGGGAGTATTTGCACCCACATTAGTCGGAGAGTGGGATTTTTTAACCTATGCGAATGCTGTGACAGTGGTGGGTAATTATGCCTATGCCGTGGGGGATAGGTTGGAGATCATTGATATTAGCAACCCTGCCCAACCCCTTGTCAAGGGAAGTTACGATATTTATGATGGTAATAGTGTGCAAGTGGTAGGTAACTATGCCTATGTTGCCGATAGTTTTTCAGGACTGCAAATAATAGACATTAGTAACCCCACTACCCCCACCCGTAAAGGCAGTTATAATACATCTGACTATGCTTGGGGTGTGCAAGTGGTGGGTGACTACGCTTATCTGGCTGATCGTTTTTTAGGACTACAAATAATAGACATTAGCAACCCCACTACCCCCACCCGCAAAGGCAGTTATAATAGTAGATATGCTAGAGGTGTGCAAGTAGTGGGTGACTACGCTTATGTTGCTGATGGTGATTCAGGGCTACAAATAATAGACATTAGCAACCCCACAACCCCCACCCTCAAGGGCAATTATGATACGAATAGCGATATTTTTGACTATGCTGTAGGTGTGCAAGTGGTAGGTGACTACGCTTACGTTGCTAATAGTAATTCAGGACTACAAATCATAGACATTAGCGACCCCACTACCCCCGCCCTCAAGGGGAGTTATGATAGATCTGACATTAATTCGAGTGTGCAAGTGGTGGGTAGCTACGCTTATTTTACTGCACTTAATTCAGGACTAGAAATCATAGACATTAGCAACCCCACTACCCCCACCCTCAAGGGCAATTATGATACATCTGGCAGTGCTAAGGGTGTGCAAGTAGTCGGTAACTACGCTTACGTAGCTGATGGGTATGATGGTAGATCAGGACTAAAAATCATAGATATTAGCAACCCCACAACCCCCACACTCAAGGGCAATTATGATACATTTGACTGTGCTGAGGGTGTGCAAGTTGTCGGTAACTACGCTTATGTTGCTGATGGTTTTTCAGGGCTACAAATAATAGATATTAGCAACCCCACTACCCCCACCCGCAAAGGCACTTATAATGCCTCTGGTATTGCTAAAGATGTACAAGTAGTGGGAAAATACGCTTATGTTATCAATGGTAGTTCACTACAAATTATAGACATTAGCAATCCCACTACCCCTACCCGCAAAGGCAATTATGATCTATATTATGATTATGGGGATAATACAGATAGCTTTACTGAAGGTGTGCAAGTAGTGGGCAACTACGCTTATGTTGCTTGTAGGGATTCAGGACTACAAATCATAGACATTAGCAACCCCACTACCCCTACCCGCAAAGGCTATTATGATACATCTGGCGGGGCTAGAGGTGTGCAAGTGGTGGGTAACTACGCTTATGTTGCTGATGGTGATTCAGGACTACAAATAATAGACATTAGCAACCCCACTACCCCCACCCTCAAGGGCAATTATGATACTTCTGGCTTGGCTTATGGTGTGCAAGTAGTGGGCAACTATGCTTATGTGGCTGATTATACTTCAGGACTACAAATCATAGACATTAGCAACCCCACAACCCCCACCCTCAAGGGCAATTATGATACTTCTGGCTATGCTGTTGGTGTGCAAGTAGTGGGTAACTACGCTTACGTAGCTGATTCTGACGGTGGTTTAAAGATTATTAATGTCAGTGAGTTTGCTAACAACACTCCCACCAACCTCACTCTCTCCACCAGCACAATTGCGGAAAACCAAATTATTGGTATAGTAGTTGGTAATCTCACAAGCACAGACCCAGATGCTAATAACACCTTTACCTATAGTTTAGTATCAGGAACAGGTGCAACGGATAATAGTTTATTTACCATTACCGATAATCAACTCAAAACCAACTCTGTATTTGACTTTGAAATCAAAAACAGTTACAACATTAGAGTCAAAACCACAGACCAAGGTGGGTTATCCTTTGAGAAACAATTAACCATCAGTATAACTGATCTTAACGATAACGAAAGCTTCACCACCACAGCCCAACAAGATATCATAGATGCTGACTATGGAGAGGACACCATCACCAGCATATTGGCCAATTTACAACAAAACGACACCATCAAAGGTGGTAATGGCACAGATACCTTAATTATCACCGAAGGAACAGTTGATGATACTATATCCATTGATACTAGTAATACCACTAATCAATTAGATATTCCTGGGACAACAGTATTCGGATTTGAACGCTTTGATTTAACTAGCTTTACAGGTATAGTCAGCTTTGATGGTACTACTGGTAATGATTGGGTTAAAGGTGGTACAGGAAACGATGATTTAACCGGTGGAGATGGTAATGATTATCTGAACGGGGAAACAGGTACAGACCTTTTAATCGGTGGAGATGGTAATGATTATCTGAACGGGGGAACAGGTACAGACCTTTTAATCGGTGGTAAAGGAAATGATACCTTTGTCGTAGACAATATTGGCGATATCATTGCTGAAGGTTTAAATGGTGGAATAGATACCGTTGAATCTTCTATCACTTGGACATTAAAAACCAATAACTTACACCCTCACCACCAACTTAGAAAACCTGACTTTACAAGGAACAACCGCTATTAACGGTACAGGTAATAACCTGAATAATATCATTACAGGTAATACTGGCAATAACGTTCTTAATGGTGGCAGTGGTGCAGATACCATGATTGGTGGTACAGGTAACGATTCCTATTATGTGGATAATGCAGCAGATAGCATTACAGAAAATCTGAATGAAGGAACTGATGTCGTCTTCAGCAGTATAACTTACACCCTCACCACCAACTTAGAAAACCTGACTTTACAAGGAACAACCGCTATTAATGGTACAGGTAATGACCTGAATAATATCATTACAGGTAATACAGTAGCTAACGTTCTCACCGGTGGTTTAGGAAATGATACCCTCATTGGTGGTGCTGGTAACGATTCCTATTATGTGGATAATACAGCAGATATCATCACAGAAAATCTCAATGAAGGAACTGATGTCGTTTTCAGTAGTGTAACTTACACCCTGACCACCAACATCGAAAACCTGACTTTACAAGGAACAACGGCTATTAATGGCACAGGTAATGACCTCAATAACAGCATTACAGGTAATACAGTAGCTAACGTTCTCACCGGTGGTTTAGGAAATGATACCCTCACTGGTAATGCAGGTTCAGATACTTTCATTGGTGGTCAAGGTAACG
>JAKOGY010000031.1 GCA_028658405.1 Dolichospermum sp. ST_sed8
ATATTTTGGTATATCGTCACATGGAAAAAAATCCAGAATACCAGTTTTATCCTCTATTTCGGAAGTTTGAAAGCTGGTGTCAAGATGAGAATAGACACGGTGATTTTTTCAAAGCTTTGTTACGTTCTCAACCTAAATTATGGAATAATTGGAAATCTCGGTTATGGGTGCGGTTTTTCTTGATAACTGTGTTTGCTACCCACAGTATGACAGTATTTGAAAGAGGAAATTTCTATGAAATATTAGGTATGCACCCTCGCAAATACAATAATCAGGTAATTGAGGAAACTAATAGAACCGCAGCCAAAGCATTTCCGATTATTTTAGATACCAATCATCCTTACTTCTTCTGGTATTTAGAACAATGCGCTGTCTATAATCAGAAAATAATTGATCTCAATGAAATCAATGATTGGAAAATTGCCAAATTTATCCAAAAAATTCCCTTAATTCTCATGATTTTTTGGTATATGTTCAAGATTTTTCTAATTAAACCCATTGACACAGAAGCAACTCGTAAACAAGTTTGTTAATTAGGTAATAGGTAATAGGTAATAGGTAATAGGTAATGGGTAATGGGTAATAGGTAATAGGTAATGGGTAATGGGTAATAGAAAATAATTATTTACCAATTACCAATTACCAATTACCAATTATCAATTACCTTATTTTTTACTATTTAATGGAAATGGCGGATATTTTTCCCGGCTTTAATGCTATTATATCTAACCCAAGGTACAGGTTTTGGTCAAAGCATTGTGCAATCATCATCTAGAGATGTGGAAACTGCAAACAAAATTAATAAATACTCAAGATTAACACCAAAGTATTGCAATTTATTAATACCTCCGCCAAAATCCTGAAAACCCATTGAGCTTTTAGAGAACTCCACAAAAAAGATGATCTAATTTTGTGGGATGGGCATCTGGTTCCCTCCCTGTATTATTAGGGGACCAGATGCCCGCACCACAAGAAATTTTGGATATTTCTTTAGTTGGAAGTCTCTTAACTATTTTATTGGCTTTGGGAACTATATTTGGCAAATTGGCGCAGGTATTGTTTGTTCAACAATATCCCCAAAAAATATGCCTAATCTATCAGGAAAGCACATTTCTTACTGGATTGACTCCACACCCACAGCTAATTTTCCACCACTGAGCAATAATCTATCTGTAGATGTAGCAATTGTCGGCGCAGGTATTGCCGGAATCACTGCTGCTACATTACTTAAACGGGCAGGTAAAACCGTTGTGGTAATTGATTCCCAACAAATATCTACTGGTGTTAGTGGTCATACTACAGCCAAACTTACCTCCCTTCACCAGTTAATTTATGCCGATTTAATTAAAAATCATGGTGAAGAAAAAGCACAAATATATGCAAACTCAAACCAAGCAGCAATAGAATTTGTTGCTAAAACGGTTACAGAAGAACAAATTGACTGTGATTTTAGTCGTCAAAGTGCCTATACTTTCGCAGAGACTGAAGATAATCTTCAGAAAATAGAAAAAGAGGTAGAAGCAGCCCTAAAACTAGGACTACCCGCTAGTTTTGTCCGGGAAACTTCTCTACCTTTCTCTATTGCTGGGGCTGTGAAATTTGACAACCAAGCACAATTTCACTGTCGTAAATACTTATTACACCTAATTAAGCAAATTCCTGGTGATGGAAGTTACGTGTTTGAAAATACCAGAGTAGAAAAAGTAGAGGAAAATGATCATTGTCAAGTCACGACTAATAAGGGAATTATTCAGGCTGAAAATGTCATAGTTGCCACTAATATTCCCATTACCGATGAGGGATTATTTTTTGCGAAAACTTACCCTAAACGTTCTTACATAATTGGTGCGCGGATTGCAGAAGATAAAGCACCTCATGGAATGTACATAGGCTCAGGAGAAAAATACTATTCTATTCGGACTACTCCTGACAAGGATGGTTTATTACTACTTGTTGGTGGTGGTGGTCATAAGGTGGGAATAGTGGAAAACACTGAAGAAAAATATCTAGATTTAGAAAATTATGTCCGTTCTCGCTTTAGTGTTGAGTCTATTGACTATCGTTGGTCTACCCAAGATTATGTGTCTTTTGACCAAGTTCCTTATGTAGGAAAATTGACTCCTTTAAGCAAGCATACCTTTGTAGCAACTGGCTTTAGTTTGTGGGGGATGACCCAAGGAACTCTATCGGGAATGATACTTGCAGATAATATTTTAGGGTTAGAAAATTCTGCGGCTGATTTGTACGATGCGACTCGCGCCACACCTTTTGTTAGTCCAAAAGGTATAAAGCAAAACTTGGAAGTCGGCGCTCATTGGCTAGGCGATCGCCTCAAGGGATTGAATAAATCGCTGGAAAATGTAGTAATTGGTGAAGGAAAACTAGTCACTGTCGATGGTGAGAAAGTAGCCGCTTACCGAGATGAAACAGGAAAACTATACGTAGTTTCTGCGGTGTGTCCTCACTTGGGCTGCATTGTTGCTTGGAACAATGGTGAAAAAAGTTGGGACTGTCCTTGTCACGGTTCGCGTTTTAGTTGCAATGGGGAAGTTTTGCATGGACCAACAGTTAAAGATTTAAAGAGTTTTTAGAAGAAAAGTAACTGAGAGGATATTTGATAGTATTAAAAGTTTTAGATCCCTCTAAATCTCCCTTAAAAAGGGAGACTTTGATTCCGGTTCCCCCCTTTTTAAGGGGGGTTAGGGGGGATCTAAAAGTGCCTAAAGTCATAGGTAAACACTTTATGGCTACGCCACGCAAGCTATCAAACAACCTCTGAAAGTATGAATCACATCCTGTAATTTATACTGATTGGGAAATGCCCATTTTAATTTACTTTTTATTTAATTGAAATGGCGTATATTTCCCCCCCAAAGCCTCAACAATAGCGCGGGTATTTGCTGCCATCATTTTTATATAAGTATCACCATTACTCCCTTTTGCGCCAATAGAATCAGAATAAAGTGGAGTTGGTGCTAATTTTACCCCTGCTTCTTCGGCTACTGTTTTAATTAAAGCTGGGTTAATTGTCGTTTCCGCAAAAATGGCAGGAACACCGATTTTTTTCACTGATTCAACTAACTTTTTCACGGTTTGGGCGCTGGGTTGTTCTTCCGTACTAATCCCAATTAAAGTTCCAGCAATGGCGATTTTATAAGCATTACCATAATATTGAAAAGCATCATGAGTAGTAATTAATTTGCGTTTATCTGCGGGAATAGTTTGGATTTGTTGAATAATCCAAATATGTAATTGCTGTAATTCATCAATTAGCTTTTGGGCATTTTGGGTAAATTTATCTTTATCCTCTGGTGACAATTCAATTAAACTATCTCGAATTGCTTTCACCATAGAAATAACATTTTCTGCACTTCCCCAAACGTGAGGATCTGGAACAATTTGTCCTTTACCTTTATCTAACTTTAAAGATTTAACAACTTCCCCCACAGGGATTTTTTTTGTTTTCCCTCCAGTCGCATTCATTAACTTAATCAGTCCCGGTTCTAAATTGTAACCGTTATATAAAATCAAATTAGCTTTTTCCAAAACTCGACTATCTGCGGGTACAGGTTCATAAACATGAGGGTCTGCACCTGGTTTAAGAATACCCGTAATTTGTACTTTTTCTCCTCCCACCTCTTCAGCCAAATCAGCAATAATGGTACTCGTTGCTACAACTTGCGGCTTAGTATTTCCCTGGGGTTGACTGTTGGGAGTACAACCAATTAAGGACAAAGATAACAATATTCCCAAACTGATGGAATTAAGTATTAGTTTCATATATCTCAGTGATTACTTCTAATTATAGATATTCTCATATTTCTCTCATTTTTATGATAAGCTCAAAAAATAAGTATTTTAACTAAGGTTATGCAAAACGTTTCTTTTTACCAAAAATTTAGCCTATCTCCCCAAAATAAAGTAGATATATCAACACAAGTTGTCAAACCCATTGATATGAAATCCTTAACAGCAATTAATATTACTCATGTAGGCGTACATTACCGCGCTCAAGAAGCACTTAGAGATGTTAATTGCATAATTAAACCAGGAAAAATCACAGGAATTTTTGGGCCTAATGGTGCGGGTAAAAGTACATTAATGAAAGCTATTTTGGGATTAGTTCCCATGAGTAGCGGTCAAGTTTTATACGAAAATCAGCCTTTAATGCAGCAACTAGAGAAAGTTGCTTATGTACCACAACGTAGCCAAATTGACTGGAATTACCCCGCTACAGTATGGGATGTAGTGATGATGGGGCGTGTCAAAAAAACAGGATGGTTACGTAGTTTCTCCACAGTTAGCCGTCAAGTAGCAAAAGCAGCATTAGCAAGAGTGGGAATAGAAGAATTAAAAAATCGTCCCATTGGTGAACTTTCAGGAGGACAACAACAACGGGTATTTTTAGCCAGAGCTTTAACTCAAGAAGCGGATATTTTCTGTTTTGATGAACCCTTTGTAGGGATAGATCAAAAAACCCAAGCCATCATATTTGAAGTCTTTCAAGAACTAGCAAAAGCGAATAAAATCGTTTTAGTAGTTAATCATGATTTAGGCGAATCTATTACCCATTTTGATGATTTAATCTTACTAAACTGTGAATTAATCGCCACAGGTTCACGCCAACAAGTCTTAACAGAAGAAAACTTACATCGAGCTTATAGTGGCAAAGTCATGTACTTTTCCGACGCAGCATAATAACTCTTACCTTCTCTTCTCTTCCTTCGTGTCCTATCTCTAACGAGACGCTTCGCTATCGCTCCTTCGTGGTTCATTTTCATCTATGCTTCAAGCACTAATAGAACCGTTGCAATATGGCTTCATGCAGCGTTCATTAATCATCGCCATATTAGTAGGCTTATTGTGTGCCATAGTCGGTAGTTATTTAATGGTACAACGCCTGGCCTTGCTGGGTGATGCTATTAGCCATTCAGTATTACCAGGACTAGCGATCGCCTTCATGATCGGTGCTAATATCTTTGTAGGAGCGTTTATTGCTGGTGTTTTGAGTACAATGGCGATCGCCTTAATTAAAACACGTTCTCCCATCAAAGAGGATGCCGCTATGGGCATAGTTTTTTCCGCCTTTTTTGCCCTTGGTGTCACCTTAATTACAGTGATTCAAAAAGATAATAAAATTGATTTGAATCACTTTCTTTTTGGTAACATTTTAGGAGTGACAGCGGACGAAGTAAGAGATACAGCTATTATTGCGGCTATTGTTTTAATAGTAGTTTTTCTATTATATAAAGAACTCCTATTTTACACTTTTGATCCTTTGGGCGCACAAGCTGCTGGTTTACCCGTAAATCGCTTAAACTTTGGTTTAATGTTGTTAATTGCTTTAACAATTGTTGCCAGCATGAAAGCTGTAGGAGTGATTTTAGTATTATCACTTTTAATCACTCCTGGCGCAACTGCTTATTTATTGGTAACGCGGTTGCACGAAGTGATGATTTTAGGAGCGGTAATTGGGGTGATTTCTAGTATTAGTGGAATGTATCTCAGTTACTTTTATAATTTACCTTCTGGTCCGGCGATTGTGTTAGTAGTTTCCGCTTTGTTTACGTTGGCTTTGTTGTTTAGTCCTCGACATGGGATTTTGATTCCTAGTGGGAATAGAAGATAAATCTGATTATGGAAGTTAGAAATTAATTATCAATACAACTAATAATTGCTACATATCTATAGACAAAGGTGCGGTAAGCTGACAAAAGCAGTTTTTACTCTCAGAACAATGACAGCAAATAGTCCCACGATTTTGGCTTTAGACTTTGATGGCGTGGTTTGCGATGGACTAATTGAATATTTTGAGGTAGCATGGCGTACCTACTGTCAAATTTGGTCACCAGCTAACGACACACCACCAGATGATTTAGCTTTGAGATTCTATCGTTTACGTCCTGTAATTGAAACTGGTTGGGAAATGCCCATTTTAATTAAGGCCTTAATTGAGGGTTTTGATGATGAGCAAATTCTGCAATCATGGACAACTATCACACCAGGAATTTTAGCAGCAGATCACCTAGAAGCGAAAGCAGTTTCGACAAAATTGGATAATTTGCGAGATGAATGGATTCAAACAGATTTAGAGAGTTGGCTAAGTTTACATAGATTCTATCCGGGTGTAATAGAAAGACTCAAAATAACTCTTGAAAGTGAAGTTCAGTTATATATTGTCACCACCAAAGAGGGGCGATTTGTCAAACAATTGTTAGAAAAAGAAGGAGTAAGTTTACCCCCAGAAAATATTTTTGGTAAAGAAGTCAAACGCCCAAAATATGAAACCTTGCGAGAATTAATTGCTAAAGCAAATACCCAACCTGTTAGTTTATGGTTTGTGGAAGATAGACTGAAAACTTTACAGTTAGTCCAACAGCAATCAGACTTAGATAATGTCAAACTTTTCTTAGCAGATTGGGGTTATAATACTCAACCGGAAAGGGAATCTGGCAAAAATGATCCACGCATTCAGCTAATATCACTTTCCCATTTTGCTCACGATTTTTCCACCTGGTTGTAAATCGAGTAAACCTAGATCCCCGATTTCTTAGAGAAGTGGGGGATCTAAATCTTTTGAATTAAATCAATCACATCTTGATAATTAGTAATTCTTTTTTGTTGTTGAAATAAGTTAGCTGCTGTTTTCAAATCGGTAATCGCTCCCTGTTTATCACCCAAAATATTGCGAGTAATGCCCCTATTTTGGTAAGCTTCAGGAAAGTTAGGATTAAGACTTAATGCTTTGTTGAAATCTGCTATAGCACCTTTTAAATCTCCCAAATCACGGCGAGTAAATCCTCGATGATTGTAGATACCAGGATAATTAGAATTAAGACTGATTGCTTGATTGTAATCTGTAATTGCCCCTTTAAAGTCTCCTAATTTATGGCGAGATATGCCTCGTTTATAGTAAACTTCAGGAAAATTAGGATGCAGCCTTAAAGCTTCATTATATTCTTCAATTGCCCCTTTGATATCTCCAGATGTATGTTTATTAATTCCTCGATGAAAATATATTATTGCGTCTTTAAGATCAGATTGTGCTAACAGTGATGATTTTATTTTGAATTCAGAAATAGTTGCCAAATTTTTAGCCCTCACCTTGGGACTATATAATATGGTTCCCAATATGAGAATTACAATTGTTAATTTCCATTTTTTCATAACGCTATTTTTCCAATTATTAGCATATAGTTATTAATTATAATAACATTCACACAAATACACTCAACTACCATGCTTAATTTAACAAAAATATCTAAACAAATGCAAGGTTTTAGTCAACATTTAACCTCAGAAGTGGCAGCAAGCCATCAGCGGTTGGAATTGGCACAACAATTTTTTAAAAAGGCTATTGAATGTCAAGAGGAGTTAGTTAAACGGCAAGAAGAATGGCGAAATCGGATTATCTTTGCTAATGCTACACCCATTGAACCTCTCGACACCTGCATTACTATTCCTGTTCCCCCCAAAGTTCATACCGTCATTTCTACAGATGGTTCGCAAATCTCCCCCAGTCATCACGAAATTGCCTATTGTTATTTACTAAATATCGGTAGAGTTGTTTTACACTATGGTCAAAATCTTCACCCTGTTCTCGATAGTATACCGGAGGTATTTTATCGCCCTGAAGATTTATATATATCTCGTCAGTGGGGAATTAGAACAGACGAATGGATGGGTTTTCGGCGTACTGCTTCTGAGGCTACAGTATTAGCAGAATTGGCTTGTAGTACGAAGACAGAAGCCCCAACTTTAGCGATGATAGATGGTTCGTTAATATACTGGTTTTTAGATCAGTTACCAATGGATGCCAGGGATCTCATTTTACCCCCTGTTTTAGCAGCTTGGCAACAACTCCGGCAGGCACAAATTCCCATAATGGGTTATCTTAGTGCCTCTCGTAGCATAGATGCTACCAACTTTTTACGCTTTTTAGCTTGTCCTCATCCTGTCCCCGACTGTATCACCTATTGTCCCAATCAACTAGAATACGTGCCTTGCAAAAAATTTGATACATTGCGAGACACGGCATTATGGACAACCCAACTTCAGCCCGGACAGCGTGGCCCCCTATGGCGGAGTAATGCGCGGATTTTAGAATTGTACGACGATCAAATTATTTATTTTTGTTACGTTCATGTCGGTACAGAAATAGCCCGTATTGAAGTTCCCGCTTGGGTTGTGGAGAATTTAGCCATGTTTGATCAAGCACTAGGGTTAATGCTGGCACAGGTACATAAAGGATATGGTTATCCTGTGGCCATTGCGGAAGCCCACAATCAGGCTGTAGTCAGAGGTGCTGATAGAACTCGTTTCTTTGCCCTTTTAGAACGACAAATGATTAAAGCCGGGATAAAAAATGTTGGTATTTCCAACAAAGAAGCCAGAAAACGGGGTAGCATCGCTTAATTTTTCGATAATTTTTTAAAATTAACCATTTTTCAGGAAAACTAAATTTAATCGTTGACTGATTAAATAAGTATCTGAGTATAATTAACCATGCAAAAATTTCTCTACCTCTGTGACAAACACTTTACTAAAAAGCACTTATTGAACAAAAGCATAATTATATTTTTATGTGTAGTTATGATGCTACTTAATACAGGTTGTAGTCCAACAGGATCTCAGAGTTCTCCACCTCCTAGAGATAAAACACCAAAAAACTTACCTCCTTTGAAAATTGGCATCTTACCAACGCAAAATCCGAAAGATCAACAACGGATGATCCAACGATTTGATAACTACCTAGAAAAATCATTAGGACGCACTATTGATGTCAAACTAGCAAAAAATTACAATGAAGCAGTTGATTGGTTAGTACAAGAAAAGGTTGATATCGCTTATCTGGGACTATTAAATTATTTAGAAGCCTTAGACAGAGGTGCAAAAATTGAACCTTTAGTTGCGCCCATAGATAAAAATACAGGACAACCTTGGTATAGATCATGTATTATTGTCAAATCAGACAGTTCTATCAAAACTTTAACAGACCTTAGCGGTAAGCGAGTTGCTTTTTTGGATAAATCATCAACTTCCGGCTATTTGATACCAATGGCAGCTTTTAAGAAACTCAATATTAACCCTGAACAGGATTTTAGCCAACTTATCTATGCTGGCAATCATACTAAGAGTTTGGAAGCACTAGAAAATGGGATTGTAGATGCCGCAGCTACTAATATTCCTTCCTATCTTAAACGGCAAAAAAAGGGGGAATTAACACCTCAAAATTCCCGGATTTTGTGGGAATCTACCCCTTTACCCCAGTCTCCTGTAGTAGTTTTAAAAAAATTATCACCTGAGTTGATCAAACAGTTAAAAAAAGCCTTTATTAATACCCCTGATGGTTTTGAGGATATTAACGGAACTGAGTCTGCTGGTTATACTCTAGTCGTAGTATATTATTGTAACAATACCCACAATACAAACGAAGTATTATTATAATACTGACTTCTCCTATCAACTTTAAATAAAATATATGAAATATAGACTATTATTTGCTTCCAGTGCCTTAATTCTATCCTTCAATGTATCTGTATCACCCTCTCTAGCTCAATCGAACACAAAATGTGAACAGCATCAAGAAATCTTTGCATTTCAAGTTCCTAATTATCCCATTCAACATCAGAGAGGGGCAATCTTAAATATCAAAGTTGCCTATCGTCTAACACCCGAAGCGATTACCCAAAATACTTATCCTGATTTTGTACCAATTAGAAAAGATATTGATCAATTTCTTGTCAATTACCCAAATAAGGTAGATTTTTGGGAAATTGTTAATAAAAAATTAGTTCAAGTTATCCTAGATAAATATCCACAGATGTCTTCTTTGAGGATTGAAATGGATGTTTTTCCGACCCCAGGTGAACCTTTTCCTCGTTCTAGTATTGTAAACAGCACTCGTCCCCAAGGCTGTCCTCTCAGTCTAGGCAACACATCATTTTAGTAGAAAAAGAGAGCCTGTTTAACTTTCCTGTTTTTGAATAAAAATTAATGCCAAATTATTTTAACATCGCTTTAACTGCGCCAACAAAACTACAATTTCATCTATTGCTGTTCTCATAACTTTACCAGGTTGTTCAGATTGATTGACCATAATACTAAAAACCAACGGTTCATAATTAGGTACATTTACATACCCAGAAAGAGCGGAGATTCCTGTCATTGAACCTGTTTTTCCTTGCACAATTCCCGCAGCAGCAGTATTCAGAAACCGATTTTTTAGCGTCCCTTTGACACCTGAGATGGCTAAGGAAGCACGAAAAGTTTCAGATTGAGGTGGTGATTTGGACATTCCTTGTAAAAGTTGTACTAAAGCTACTGGAGTCGTTAAATTTTTCCGAGATAAACCAGAACCATCTACAATTACATAACCTTCTGGTTCAACTCCTATTTGAGTTAAAGTTTCTCTCAAAATTTGTAATCCAACATCAGCCGTATTTTGATTTTTTTCTTTTGGTTTTTTGATAGCTAAACTTCTGAGTAAAGCCTCAGCATATAAATTATTACTATTCACATTTGTCTCTATTAATAATTCAGATAAAGGTGGAGATTCTACTGCGGCTATTTCTTGATCATTTCTACTAAGATGACTATTCATAGTTTCTTTAACAGTAATTCCCTCATGAGTCAAATTCTGGCGAAATTGTCTGATAAAATTGGCAATTGGATCAAATACAGCTAAAGCGGTAATGTCTGGTTGAGAATCTACAGGTAATTGTCCTTTAACTCGCAGAATCTGCCCTTTTAAATCACGATTTACTTCAACAAAACCGGGTTCATTTGCTTGAGTAGTCAGGGAATTATTTTCAAGATTCCATCTATATGCTTCTGTTGGTTCAGTCCATTTTATTTTTAATGGTTGTCCGATAGTTTGGGGTAATAAATTTAATATAGTAGCATTTTCATTGAGAATTAAACTGCTAACTGGTGCGCCATAATCAGCTTGTATATCTTCCCATTGCCAACTGGAATTAACTACTTTACCTTGAAAATAACTATCATCAGCAATTAACTGATTAATTTGCCGAATCCCCTGTTGATATAATTGTTTTGATAATATTGTTAATTGAGCATTTTTGAAACTAGGATCTCCTCTTCCCACTACACGCAAAACACCATTACCCTCATCATAAATAGAAGTACGAATCCGAAAATCTGCTCCTAATTGTTGTAATGCGGCTGCGGTAGTAAACAGCTTCATGTTAGAAGCAGGAATAAAGTATTTATTAGCATCTTGACTATAAAGAGTTTCTGCTGATGATAATTTTTTGACTAAAATACCCCAACGAACTCGACTAAATTGAGGACGATTAATAATAGTATTGATTGCTAATGGTAATTGAGCAGGACAAATTTGTTTAGTAGTAGTAACTTGGGGAACTGGTGTTTGTGCTTGGGCTATTTTCTGAATACTACTAATATTAATAGAGATAAATAATAATATCAAGCTGAAATAATTTTTTTTTGACATATTACCAATTATTATTTGGTTTGGCTAGATTTTTAAATTTTGTAAATTGTGGATCAAATAAGAGTTTAATTGTTCCTGTTGGTCCATTCCGATGTTTGGCTATGATTACTTCGGCAATTCCCCTATCTGGAGTATCTGGTGAATAATATTCATCACGGTATAACATCATAACTATATCCGCATCTTGTTCAATTGAGTTATGAACAATAATATTATTAGCAATAAAATTATGTAATTTATCAACTGTTAAATCAAATACTTCTTCTTCTCCATCAGGTATAATTGAAACAATTTCATCCCCATAAACATCACTATTAGCACAGATAAGTAATTGTTGTTGACAATCTAATTCATCTAATCTACACCAACCATGAATTGTGAGAAATTTGTGATTAGCTGTTGCTTTAATTTTTCTTCCTAGTCGAGTTTTTAATGTAAATACGGGTTTGATACCTGTGGAAAAGGCATTACTCACAATTGCTGTTTCCAACTTCATTGTTTTTTGATTTAACGCCCAAACTGTAAAACCAGATTTACCTACTAATTCTTTAATTGGTACTAGTAATCCGGTATCTGATAATGTGATTAAACTATCACCAGTTAAACATCCCGATTCCCTCAAATCAGATAACATGGGGCGTTTATTAGTTCTTGCTTCCACACCACGACTTAACTGTGATAAAGCAATGATTGGTACAGATAATTCTCTCGCTAAACCTTTTAAAGAACGGGTAATTCTCGATAATTCTTGGACACGATTATCACTACTACCTTCCATTAATTGCAAGTAATCAATTACTATTAATCCCAACTCTTTAGTTTGTTCGGCTTGCAGTCTTCTTGCTTGACTTCGCATTTGTGTAACTGTAATATTTGCCGTATCATCAATAAAAAGTGGAGTGTCTGAGAGTTTATCAATGGCACGACTTAAAGGTTCCCATTGGGTTTGACTAATTCGTCCACTTCTTAAATAACTGCTTTCAATTCCGGCTTCACTAGCTAATAGTCTTTGTACTAGCTGTTCTTTAGACATTTCTAAACTAAAAACTGCAACGGCTAATTGATAGCCCGCTGCAATGTTATGTGCTAGGTTTAAGCAGAAGGCCGTTTTCCCCATTGACGGTCTCCCAGCGACGATAATTAAATCAGAACGCTGGAAACCGCTAGTCATAGCATCTAAATCATAAAAACCACAAGGTATTCCTGGTAAAGCAATACCTTGATGACGAGTTTCAATATCTTGAAAAGTATTAATTAAGGTATCACCAATATGAACTAATCCTGATTGGGTTTTTTGTTGGGTAACATTAAAAACTTTTTGTTCAGCATTATCCAGAACAATTGGTAATTCTGTTTCTGTTTCAAAACCAAGATGAACAATTTCATTCCCGGCTTTGATTAATTGCCGTCGCAGGTATTTTTCCATAACTAACCCTGCTAAGGCATCAATATTTACCGCTGAAACTGTGCGATCTACTAATGTTGCTAATTTATTTCTACCACCAATTTGCGTTAATTGATCATTGTCTGTCAACCAACTGGTGATGGAAAGTAAGTCTGTGGGTTTTTGCTGGGTATGCAGACGAATAGCTGCTTGATAGATGGTCGTATGGGCGCTAAGATAAAAAGCTTCGGGAACTAGGCGATCGCTCACTCGCGCAATTGCCTCTGGATCTAGTAAAATACCCCCTAAAATAGCTTCCTCTGCTTCGATATTTTGAGGAGGTAGGCGATTACTACCATCACCTTGAAAACTTAGTTCTTCAGCCATAAAATTTAAATAAGAGATTAGTGATTTTGGACTCTTAACCTAATTATCCAAAACCAATAAAAAAATATTGATAACCACAGATATATCATCTGTGGTGATTAATTAAGTCACCTTTAGTTAGAGACAACTTCAATGTTAATTACTGCTGTTACTTCAAAATGGAGCTTGATTTCAGCTTGGTAAGTACCCAATTGGCTAATATCGGGAATGGTAATACCACGACGATCTATTTCTAGATTAGCTGCTGCTTGAATCGCATCTGCTATGTCTTGGGTAGTAACAGTACCGAAAATAGCTTCATTTTCACCAACTTGCTTGGCAATTTTTAAACCAGCAATATTTTCTAAAGCTGTTTTTTGCTCTGTTGCTTGTTGTTTGAGTTCTAATTGTCTTTGATATTCTTTTTCACGTCTACGTTCTACTTGTTTGAGTAGACCAGGTGTAGCACGAGCGGCTAAACTCTGAGGAATCAAATAGTTACGAGCATAACCGGGAGCTACTTCTACCAAATCGCCGAGTTTTCCCAGCTTGGTAACATCTTTTGTTAAAACTAATTGCACACGTTTCGCCATTGTTTTTCGCTTTTCTTGGTAAAATCTTAGTTATTGGGGTATCGCAGGGTGGCTCATAAAAGTGTAGCTTGATCCTCAGCGATTTTGAACGTACCCACAGCCTTGATATTGTAGCGAAGTTTGGGGAGCGATCGCAACACTAAATCGCCAACCAAATTTTCTACAGACAAAATCGTATAATTTGCTACTTTTACTTACTTTATAAAAGTATTTAATTTCACAAAATTTAAAGCTTAAATCTTTTAGTAGTGTTAAAATGGTAACATATACATAGATGTGGTTATTTTCATAAATAAATCACGTTTAATAAGTAAACCAGAAAAAATATCAATCAATTCACAATACTATTGCCAAAATAAGAGCCTTGATAATTTTTGGCAAAAACGGCAAAAATAAGCATACATAAGCGTTTCGAGGAAAAGGTAATTTAGAATCTAAAACCCTTATCCTACCGTCAATACATTTAAAAAATCCTTGTCGGAAACCTTTAAGGAATTTTTAAGGCTGATTGTTTTTGCCAAGCAAGAGTGAGAAACGGGAGTTCATGGTTAAAGCATTATCATCTCACCCTCGTAATTTGGCTAAGGTATTGATTCAATAATTGATTTTTATTTCACAGAGCTAATTCTTTCTCTTTGATGATTTTACCCATCTTTTGATATTCACGACGTACTGCTTGAATTAAGTGAGCTACTTCAATTTGATTGTTATCATCTGCGGCTAAAAAAGCTGCGGTTAAGGCAATATTACGAATATTTGCCCCGGTTAGTTCAAAATTACGGGCGAGAAAATTTAAATCTAATTCAGGACTACAGGGTGCGCTTTTAGGAAATATTTTCTGCCAAATTTGATATCGTTGTTTTTCGCTGGGAAATGGGAATTCAATAATAAACCGGAGTCGTCGCACAAAAGCATCATCCATATTCATGCGGAGATTGGTAGTAAGAATAGTTATGCCTTCATACTCTTCCATTTTCTGTAACAGGTAACTGATTTCCAGATTAGCATAGCGATCATGAGCATCTTTCACTTCGCTGCGCTTACCAAATAGGGCATCTGCTTCATCAAATAAAAGAATAGCATTAGCATTAGTAGCTGCGGTAAAAATCCGATTTAGGTTCTTTTCTGTTTCCCCAATATATTTACTAACTACTTGGGACAAATCAATTTTATATAAATCAAGCTGGAGTTCTTGAGAAATTATCTCTGCTGCCATAGTTTTACCTGTTCCCGGAGTTCCAGAAAACATGACATTTAACCCTTTTCCTAGTGATACCTTACTCTCAAACCCCCACTCTTCCCAAACTAAATGTTGATGCTTTATTTGATTGCAAATCTCTCGTAATAGATTTTTTTGGTGATCTGGTAATATAATATCTTCCCAACTATATTTAGGCTGAATATGCCGAGACAAGGTTGCTAAATCCTGTCCTGATAATCCTCTGGACGCAGTAAATAAATCAGTTAATGTTATAGGTTTTTGCGGGCTAAATTGGGAATCAGGAAACTCGGATACCGCGGCTTGCCAGCGAACTTGATTGGTCGCAGTTGTCACAGCATCAGCAATTTGTTCAGAAGTCAAACGAAAGCGATCGCTCAAACTATCCAAATCTATAGCATCCAGGGTAATATCTACGGATTGCAAGCAATTTTCCCAGTAAAAACGACGCTGTTGAAAATTTGGCATCACAAAAGGAATTGTGATCACTTCTATGGCTTTAGTTGTCGTATTTATCCAAGGTTGAATACCTGCTAAAATAGTAACTCTGGAATATTCTGTTAATTGCTTGAGAAACTCTTGATATAAAATAGTATTTTCTTGGGTTTGTAAAACATCTAAATCTTCGATATAAAGCAGGGCATTTTTAAACCAAGCTTCCCGAAATAATAGTTTGATAGTAGATTGAAACTCTGCTTTAGCCGCTAAAATTCTCGTCAAATTTGCTATTAATAAAGGTACTTGTAATGAATTAGCAATGGCTTCAGAGGTATGACTTTTGCCAGAAATGTCCTCACCTTGAAAATATAGATTTAGGGTTTTACCTGCTAACCAATCGGCATTGACTAAAGATATTAAACCTTGCTTAATTTCAGGTTTTAAAGGCAAGTCATCAAACTGAAATTTAGGCGTAATTAATTGACAAAAAGAAACGAGTCTGCCATCAATTCCCGGTTCTCCTAATAGCAGTTGAATTACCTGCTGATCAAGTTTAATGTTATGGGCAAGTAGGGGTGGATCTGTTTGATGAGCATCGGGGAAAAGATGCAGTAAACTGTGACGAATCAGAGGCGCATCCACACTAAAATGAACCCGCCGTGTGAGTTTTTCTATTGCTGAAGTACAGAGTAAATTTAGAGCTAGATCTACAGTTGGTCGTTTACAACGCACATCATCTTGGAGATAGGCGTAAAGGCGTTCGTAACGGCGGTCAAGTTCTGGGGCGAGTGCGATCGCTATAATATTGAGATCGAAGTCTGATAACTCAAAAGTTTTCTGAAGCCATGCGAGAGGGGAATCTGTTTCAACAACATCCGAGGGAAATTGCTGAAAATTCTCTGTATATAATAAGGGGATTCCTGGTTTTCGTTCTAGTAACCGTTCTACTTCTTCTTCATTGATTTGTATTCCTCGATAGGAATTGTTTTCCGCATCTGTGCCATAGGCACTTTGAGCAGATGTTATTGCATTTTCTAATAGCTGGTCCAACTGTTCTAAGAAAAGTAACAGTTTGCTGATGTGAGGTTCTATTTGAGCAAACATTTCGCTAATTATTATATTTATTTAATTTTCAGGAAATACAATCTTAAATGCCTGTTGTGCCGAAACTCCCTCTTTTATAATTGCAAATATGGCCTGTAAATAATAATTCATAGTCAAATTAGTATAGAGAGTTATGCCTTCTAAGAAATCATCATTAATTTCTATTTTGCTAACATCTACACCAACTCGGTAACGAATTTCTCCATCACGACGATCCATAACCCAAGCTCCATGAGTCATCCCAAAGTTAGCTTTTTCCAAAAACTCTGACATCGTGCTGAATTTTTCAGGAGGACAAACTTCTGGAACTCTGGCAAACATCGTAATGATTTTATTGGATTCATCACTAGAGGCAATAAAATCCCATTGAGCAGTATCTCCACGATACCAAACTGAGAGAATTGTATTATTAGGAACTTGTTCCATAGGCCAGCCTATTTTTTTATAAAATTTGACCAATTTATTAAATAGTTCACTCATGTTTTTCCTTTGAATGTGATTATTTTAATATCAAAATAGACTTGTTACTTAATTATGAAAAAATATTTAAAAACTGATACCAGTCAAAGTTTTTAGCTTGTTTTTTATGGGTAATACTTGTTCGTTTTACCAAACAACAATTTTTCCAGTAAGATAAAGTACCAGGTCTAATTTAAGAACAATTTAAGAAATATGAGCCAAAACTTTCTCTTCAAGTTTCACTTGATCACCACCGAAATTTTTAAACCAGCGACTCCATCTCTCTTCAGTAATATCTGCTGCTGATAAGAGACTTTTTAAAGTAATGTTACCAAATTCTGCTAAAGTTTCCGCATCTGCCTCTCCCATAGGTTTGATTGGTGAGTTAATAAACTGTTGAGTTTTAGGGTCATAACTCTGCATACACATGAGAGTAAGTATGCTTGCTAATTCTGCTTTAGAAGCATTTAAAGATTGTTTACTCTTGTGAGCCGATGGACTGAGTTTATATTTTATATATTCAGATCCTTGTGGTTTTTCCTGGTGAGTTGTTTGACGTTTAGAATTTTGAACTTCAACCCATTTATTCTTTTTGGTCATCTTATCTAGTTGGTCGGCTTGGGAGGGGCGATCAATAATAACTTTCTCCGAATCATCAACTCGTTTTTTCTTATCTTCCCAAGCAAATGCCTTAACTTTTCTGAACTCACTACTATCCATGCCTTGAGGTTCAACTTTTGTTAATACATGAGGAAGATGTTTATAGTAACACTTATACACTCTTTCTTCCATAATTCGATAATCTGGTTTTGGATCTGGTATTGCTTTAGGTTGACCATCATCACTTAATCGCTGGGCGATATCTATCAGAGATTTAGCTGTCAAGTTACGACCTAACTTAACCCCCGCATATCCTAATGCTAACAAACCACTTAATGCACCAATGGCTAGAGCAATGGGGGCACCAACTCCAGAAAGAACAAGGGCACCAGTAACAATACCAAGCGTTCCTCCTGCTGCTTTCATGGCTCCTTCTTCCATGCGTCGATTTCCAATCTTCTTCCTGGCTTCCATCGCAGGGGCAGATTGCATTTGCTCTTTTTGGAGTTGTACAAGTGTGTCCCGTAGCGTTAGTATTTTCTGTACAACTTCCAGAATTTCCTGCCGATTTCCGGTATCAAATAAGGCAGGTAATTGTGCCTGTGCCTGTTGTAATCCCTTGCCTATCTCTGTGATAATTCTGTTTTGTTCATCTTCTGCTTTTTTAGCACTCATTTTTGAAGATAAACCCCGATAAATCTGGAAACCACCTTGAGCAACTTGAATGGAACCGACTACGATGCCGATAATTGCGGCGGCAGAACCCAATTTAGAGATTGTCTCTGTAGCGGCCTCTTTTCCAGTTACTGCTGCCACTGATTTAACCACTCCAGAGGCTGTTTTAACTCCACTTTGAGCCGTGGCAGTCATACCTCCACCAATTTCCAGGGCGGCGGCGGCCTTCTCTTTTTTGGTTGATTCTGTCCAGTTTTGACATAAGTCAAATATGCCAGTAGCGGTTGAAATAAGTCCTCCGAAGGCTGCTGTCGAGTCACCTATTGCACCACCAATTTCTCCAAACCCACTACCCAGGTTTTTAAATTCCTCACCTTTTGCAATCCCACCTATCAGCTTTGTTCCTTTGCCAGCACTATGAAGAATTTGACCCCCACCTGCAACAAAACTACCTCCTGCATTAATTCTGTCTTTAACTCCACTTTCTTTACTAAGTAATTCTTTTCCTGCATTCCAAGTATTTAAGGTTCCACCAACAAGATTAGTGCCTGTATCCAAATAATCAGACTTGACTGCATCACCCAATTCTGTACCATATATATCATCGTGACCACCCGCAGTTCCACTGGTAGTATCTGTGATTCCTAATGCTCCTTCAACTCCTTCTTTCACTCGTCCACGAACAATACTGGTATCCTCCATATCTGGAGCAGTTGCTTGAGAATTTTTAGAGTCTGATGCCATGCTTGCGAAATCTAAGAGGTTTCTAGCTTTTTCTTGTGTAGCCTGAACTTCTGTGCGAATTTCTTCATTACGATTCCAATCTTTTTCTTTAAGCCCTCCCATCATTTTAGTATCGAAGTTATGCTCTAAAAACGCATCACAAGCTTCGACCACTTGAGACAAAGCGTATTGCTGTTTATCCCATGTCCCAGCTTTTGCTGATTCGAGCCATTTATCAATTGTTGTTAAGTACTTTCCACGTTTAACATTTCCTATGTGTAGCTTTGTTTTTTTCTGAAATGTTTCAGGATCTAAAACCCAGAAATTCACGTTGGCTGGTTTTTGATCTTCTTTAGTTCTTTGAATTTTTGTTTGTAGCGTATTTGTCGAGTTTTGCTGTACTACATGGGTCAATTCATGGGCTATTAGTTCCTTGCCTTGACGACTTCCAGGTTGATAAGCCCCCTGTTTAAAAAAGATGTCCTGTCCTGTAGTGAAAGCGCGAGACTGAATCGAGCGATTTAATTGGTCTGATTGGTCATTTGTATGTATCCTCACACCACTAAAATCAGCACCAAATGACTGTTCGAGCGGTTCCCGAATATCTTCAGAGATGCTCTGTCCGTGACCCTGTTCTTGTTTAATGGCTGTTTCTAAATGTGGCGTAGCAGCCATTCCCCCTGTTACAGTCCCAGGAGATGAGACAGACTTCCGCATCAATTGTTTACTTTGTATGGTTTCGGACTGATCTAATTGGGAGACAGGGTTATTAATTTGCTGCACAACTTGTGACGCAACTCGATCAGCTTCTTGTTCGTATTTATCCCCTGGTTGATTAACTGTCAGTTTCGCCTGTACCAGATTACCCTGTTCATTACCTGTTAATTCATGAGAAAGACCGCGAAATAAATGCCGACGCTGGATAGCCGCATTATTAGCGGTAGAAATTTGGTTGATAGGAGGAAGACTTTGCGACTCAATCAGGCGACCCAGTGCTTGGTTACCAAACATCTCTTGTATTTCTTCTGCTGGATGGATATCGCGGTTGTTGCTAGATGCGGCTTGCTGTTGGGCAGTGGCTTGAGTCTTTTTGGTTTGGTTTTGTCGTAAAGTACCCATATATATTACTCTCTACTTTTCTGATTAAAAGTGTGAATGTTGTTGATTTTCGTGGGATGGGCAATCTTGCCCGTCCTTGTATTATTGGCAGGCAAGATGCCTGCACCACAAGAAATTTTGGGATATTTTTTTAATTGGAAGTCTCTAAGTTATTTGATAATAATGAACAAGGATTAATTAATATCGAGTTTCATGTGCCTTTAACTCGAAAGTTAGTAGTGATGAAACTACCAGTCCCAGTATATTGCGGGCTAGGATCGGGAATTGGCCCAGCGGGGGTGGGTTGCTGGGCGGGAACAACAACTTGAAACTTGGCTTTAAATGTCCCTCCCTTGAGTAAAACCGGTTTACCGTTAGATTTGGTTCTTTGGGCTTTTTGATTGGGTGCTAGGGAATCAATGGAAAGAATACCCACACCGGGAATAGGATGTGATGGAGTCATGTAGGGACAACCAGGAACAATGACGGTTTTTTCATCCCCATCAACACAGACCATTTTTTTGTTAATCATGTCCTTACTAGACCCCATTATATTACCAGGAATTACGGTAACAATAGCTTGCCCAAATGGGGGGTTAAACATGGCCATATCGCCTGTGGTTAAAATAAAGTCAGCCATAATGATCTAGTTAAAACCAAAATTTAATTAATCAATCCAATCGTCTTCCTCAACTGCCAAAGTTTTCAGCATATATGGGGTAACTCTGCCAATAATGGTATTACCCTGA
This sequence comes from Dolichospermum sp. ST_sed8, assembly GCA_028658405.1. Lineage (GTDB taxonomy): Bacteria > Cyanobacteriota > Cyanobacteriia > Cyanobacteriales > Nostocaceae > Dolichospermum. The sequence continues at coordinate 20,885 of JAKOGY010000031.1, forward strand.
ATATCTCCATCCTGATCCTTAAGAGGGTGACAAATTTCTAGAACATTCGCCCTGGGATTGAGATTAAAGTCTTCTGCGATAATCACCTCAGACACAGGACGCTGATTAAGATTGAAGTTGAGCTTGATGGTGATGTTTCCAGCCACTTGGCGATCGTTGACGTTAGATAACACTATGTAAAAGCCTTTGGGGTTATCCAAAAACCGTTGATAGCTAACCTGGTGTGTAGCCCGCAGTCCTTGGGAGGAAAATTCTAGATTTGGCATTAGGGGGCTAAAGGAAGAAGTACGGGATTGAATGCGTAATATTAACAACCTGGCGATTTTTTCCCCTTCTGTTTCAGCCACGTCTGTTAGTGTAATAATTGCTTCTATTTCTATTTTCTTTTTAGCTGGAGAATCAAATAATTTAAACCGATAAATCCGCTCTAACCACTGGGAGTTAGGAACGAGACGCATGGTTGCACCTACTTCGGGTCCGAGAAGGGTGTTGCCAATCTTGTATTCTTGATTTTGACTGTAAATTTTTAATTCAGAATCATCTAAACCTGTGGGAATTTGGATTGTTTCACCTACTTGGTTTCCCAACCGAGTATTCCCCTCCATGCTCTCAAACAATCGTCTGGGTTTGTAAATTCTCAGTCTGGCATCATGCACCAGGCGCATGGTTTGACCAACTTGAGAACCCAGGCGCGTATTACCGTCAATCCACTTGATTTGAGGCTGATAAATTTTTAACGGGGGTTCTGGGCGGACACGCAAAGTTTGCTCTGGATTGGAGTCAAGACGAGTATTTCCCGGCATTAACTCTAATTGATTCAGAGGGCGATAAATTCTTAAGTTAGGTTCTAGGTCAAAGGGTAGGGAATCAAATATGATCAGGGAATATTGCTGGTGGTTGAGATTAAAGTTAACTTGAACCGTAATTTTTCCAGTCAGTTGGCGATCGCTCAAATTAGCTAGAGCGATAAAAAAGCCATCGGGATTGTTGGTAAATTTTTCATAAAACACTGTTTGCCTGACATGGGGTCCCAGTTGGCTGCCATTCGGTTCAAGGGGCAAATTTTTTCCCTGAATGCGGATTAATATTTGCTCTTCTAAGGGATCTCCGGGCGGGCAATCATTCAGTTTAATCCTAGCCTCGATTTGCATTTTCTGTTGAGGCGGAGCGTCAAATAAGGTAAACGGATAACAACCTCCCCATGCTTTGGTAATTTGCATGGTTAGTGTTAATATTCTTAAGGCATAAAAGGTATGGGCTGGTTTTTCTTGATCAATAATGGCTTTGGCAATCCGGCATCCTCGCCAATATCTCTCCGGCTGAGTGGTCAGAAGGGGGATTTGGACTTGAAAGTAATGAGGATGGTCGTCAAATTCAAATATTGAAATCTTTCCTGCGGGATAGTTAGAGTTAAATTCTTGGAGATAAAGTTCCAGATAAATTCCTAACATTTGTTTTAATCCGGAAATAGTTCCCCGAATTTGGTATAGCGGCACTATTCGGCTAATAAACTGCCGCTTAACTGCGTCATCCCAATCTTCTCGTAAACTTAATGCTACCCACCCTGCCAACCACGGCAAGAATTCCGATGGAGTTTTCTGGGGGTCAAAATAGGTGTGAATCTGAGAAATGATTGTTTCTAAACCAACAGAAGTTTGGGATTTTCTGGAAATAATCTCAGGATGAAGCGAAAAATGTTCTTGCTCTTGAGTAGACCCAGTCAGAATTTTTTCAGACGCTAGTAAAAATCTGCTCAAAAAGGGACTTTTTTGCAGATCAAGATCAGAGAAATCTTCTTGCAGATAAGCAGGTAAATATTCTTGATAACTACTTAGTTGTTTCTTTTCCATTTTGCTTCAAAATGTTGTTGAATGGTGATAATTTTGTCAATTTCTACCTCAACCAATTCATTTTCTTCTAGAGAAATACCGATCATTTCGGATTGTTGGTTGAATTTTTTTCTTTGCTCATCGAACTCGTTAAGTTGAACTACCTCTACATAATCAACACCAGGCAAATTATCCAATAATTGATATAACTCAGAAATATAGATATCCGCGCCAAAAGGATAGCCCTTACCTTGCCAATATTCTTGGGAATCTAAAGGAGCAAAAAAAGCTTTAATCCGGCGTTCTGCTTCTTTTTGAACGAACAGATTATTCCCACCGTCTTGTAAATATAAAGTGGCAGCAACTTTGACTTTCACATATTTGGGGTCAACTAGATGGAGGCGGGTAGTAATCAGTCGTCTTTGATTGAGAAATTTCTTAATTATTTTTCTGAGATTTTCGGTATTGGAACTATGTAGACGAGGCAAAATTACTAAGCTAATATGCCCTTCCACAATCTCATTGACATCTTTTGTTTCTAAATCTCGCTCTGGCAAGCATTGCACTCGCGCAATTATCCCCTCCTCTCCAAAGTCTCTTTTAATAGTCTTAGTTTTTGACCAGTCAGATAAAATCAGCCGTTCAAAATCTTTGGCGGTGACGGCTCGATAGGGTGTTCGCAATTCTGCCAAGGTTTTTTGAATCTCAGCCTCCAAGATGGCATTTTGGTCGGCGGGAGATTTTTCTGCTGGCAGTTCAAAATGATGCCCTTTGAGTAGAGTTAAAAAAGCGGCTTGATTGTGATTGGGGATTTGATTGACTCGATATAACACCATTTCAGTCAACCAGGCCAATAATTCAATCAAGATAATTCCCGGATCAGATGGGTTGTGATCTGTCCATTGGGGTGCTTCCGTGGGAATGAGAGCAACCGCTTCTTCTACCAGGCTGGAGTATGTGCGGTCATCGAGATTGGGTAATGGTAATGGCATAAGTTAATCTGTCTCTCCTGGTAATTTCAAGGTAACTCGGTGCTGACCAGAGTAAATAAGAGTGCGGATATCCATTTGACAATCAGTCGGTTGGATGTCTAGGTAGCGGACGTATTTGACCCCTGGAACTGCTTCCAAGAGGGCATAGAGGTCGGAAATGTGAGGTTTACGCCCGAAGCTCCACCCTACCCCTTGATTGCCACCTGTGAGGGGGTGAAGAAAGTTATGGAGGCTACGCTGAACTTCAACTCTGACAGCATCCGCATTTTCTAGAGAAACAGGGACAATTTCCGTAATAATTCTGATCTCTTGCCAGTTAGGTCCGGTTACTTGCAGTTTCATGGTCGGCACGAAACGCGCTTGTAAATAAGTATGGACTCGATTGAGTAATGCCAAGTTGGGGGTAGGCTGACTTTCTGAACTCTGGGGAACGATGATTACTCGCACCCGCCCAGCCCGAATCTCATGGGTAAAAACTTGAATGGGATTGCCCTCGATTTTAGAACTCTGACTCCTAACTTCTGTTATCTTGGCGATTGAGGAATTTCCCTCTGGTTCAATCCATAGTTCCTCCAGTAAGGGATTGAAATTGGGAACCATCATTTCTGGGGTGATCACCTTTACCCTAGCCACATCTATAGATGCTTGATATGTTAGGTCTTCAAAATCTTGGGCTGTCACGGCGCGATCGCGGTGGCGTAGTCGTTGGGGCGATCGCTCTTTGAGCCGTTCCAGAGATTCTTGCTCGTTTCCTCCTGTGGCCGCTTCCCAATTAATGACGCTATCAATGTAGGGGATAGTAGTTTTTAATTCGGCGATCTTATAGGCAGGTTGATTTCCTCTGATGCCACCTCCGGTATGATAGCGAGTCAGGCGAATATTGTTGCGTCCTCGCGGTGGAATCATTCCTGCTTTTCCGTCACCAAACTGAATTTTTCCAGTTTGGCGATCAATGACATAATGGCGATCCTTGGTCTGGGAACTATAAAAATCAGGGACTTCTTGCCAGCGCACCCAAACTGCTACTAATTGACCTGTTTCATCTGTAATTGTGCTGATTGCTTCTGAGCCTGATTGTAGTTCAATGACTTGTCGTTCTTCGTCAGCAGGCATTTTACCTTCCTGCACCTCTAATTGTTGTCCCCAAAGAATGGGTACTTGACTGGCAGAAAATACCTGTTGCGGTTCATTGTTGCTAGAACCTAATATCTCATTTTCTAAAGTAATAGTTTGACTAGCCCAGGTAGTATTCGTCCGCACAGAACGCAAACGGGGATCTACGGAAAAATCAACAGAACAGCTTATTTGCCAACCAAGATAGCGGATTAATCCGAACAAGTTTAATCGTCTAAATCCTAATGCCCATTTAAAAAGACATAAGAGTGCGAATGGAATACTACTGGGCTTTTTCCTGGCTCGTAGCCAATAAAGTTCCTTGCCAAAGTGAGACGATGGGATAAAATCTGTTAGCCCAATAAATTGAATTAGCCCCTTCTCAGCAAAGGCTTGGGTTTCATCTTGAACAACTAGGGGTTGCCATCCGTTGGGACTAGCGTATTCCCAAGCAATCCGCTGTAGGTTAAGATCACCTTCCCCTCGATTGGTATTGGGGGCTACTTCACTGGGTAAAGGTTGTTCAACTTGGAGGTAAAGAGTATTGGGACGATTGGGAAATGGTTGATTAAATCCCAAATAAAGGGCGGAATTGCGATTAATTGCCGGAGTTAACGGCTGAAAACAACGAATTACCCTAACTGCTCGCCGATGATCATGATTCAATGCTGTGGTGAAGATGACCAGATGGCGATCGCGATCAATTAGCTCAATTTGCCGTTTTTCGGGATTATTATCGTCAAATTTGATCAACTCACCTAATCTTAACTGACTAACATCATCCAGATGTAAGATCCTTTCTCCAGCTTTAACCGCTTGTGTCAGTCTGACAAATCCTAAAGGACTGCCCTCACAATAAATAAAATCATTATAAGCATAGTAAAATGCAGGTTTTTTCAGCAGAAATTTGTAAGTTAATGTTAAAGATTGGACTACCGGTGGATCGCAAGTGTCAGGAATCTTGTCCACCATAATAAATTTGCACAATATTCGACTGCTGGCTTCGTATTGATTACGAATATTATTCTCAAGAATCAGCTTTTTCTCGAAGGCAACTTTGTTAATTATTCTGACTTCTTCCTGTCTGGTTGGATCAGCTAATGATTGGATGCGAATGATATCATTAATCTCTAATTCATCTACACTATCAACGAATATTTCTGTTTGTCCAGAGGAGATGCCTCTAGCAACTAGGGTGACATCATTATAAACAACATATTTTTTCTCTCTCCCTCTGATCCCGTAAATTCCATTGTTAATGCGGGCGCGCAGCCAATGGGAATTTTCTCTATGATCATCAACTAGATTCTCATTAATTAGTGATTGAGGAAACTGAAAAGTAGTTGATGTGATAGGTTCTGTAGGTTCTATAAATTTTATTGGTGATGAATCATTACTCCATCTAAATTTATCTACTGCTGTTGAAGTTTCAATGATTTGCCAATTTTGCCCGTTTCCTATTTCCCAAATGATATCTATATCGTCAGTATAACTGGGTTGATGGTTCAGTTTTGGGCTAATTTCTATGGCAACTCCGGGTTTAATTAATTTATTATCTAAAGGAATAGAAAATGTATCGTTACGCCCAGGGGTTGTGCCAAAGGGATAGAAATCTTTGCTCAGATCCAAGGGAGTATTATTAAATAAGCATAATTCGGGGGTATGGGTTTGATTAATACTAGTGCTAATTTCAATTTGGGTAACTTCTGGTAAATCATCTCGTGCGGCTTCCGCTAATTGATTCCGTTGCTGAGACTTTAAACTTACCCGCAAACATGGGGCTTTTTGTCCATTAAATTGCACCAAAGGCATCAATTTAGGTAACTGAGTCACTGTGATCATGAATTGTGTTGTATTTGCTTGGGTGTGAATGTGGGTCAGAGGTTTCCATGCTGTCTTCTCCCAATATGACCAAGTATCAAGTAATTCCCCGAATTCAGTGGGACTATTAGTATCAATAGTGATGGTAATAGTTTCTAATTTTGGTATGCTAAATATTTCTTCAGAATATATATAAAGATAATGCTCCGTGGGGAGGTCGCCTTTGAAAGCTGAAAATGCTGGATTTTGGTTGGCAATTGTGGGATCAATCCAATGGTTGCGATCGCTATAATAATCCCGATCTTCGACCACAAACATTGCTTGTAGTTGTATTCCGCTGACTACCAAATCTTGTTCAGTTTCAAAGATAACTTCCTCTGTTTCACCTTCGGGAGCGGGTGCAGAAACTTGGGTATGAGCAGGAACTATAGCATCTACCGGACTACCACCCGCTAAGGTAAAGGTGAGAGGGACTCTGGCTGGTTGAGGGGGAGCCTGTTGAGTACCAATTAAGTTGAGAAATGCCAGCAAATTGCGATCCAGGGAGCGATTGAGGCGATCGCTGACGATGGTGGCCATGCGGCTGAAAATGCGGATGAGCGCCAAACCCGAATCGCTTTTATCGAGACATCGCCATTTGTTATCCGTATAGTCCTCAGTTAATTCCTGAGTTTCCTGAACTATATCTTCATAGGTGCGCTGATCAATTTTGGGAGGAGGTAAAAACATGATTAATTACTGTAAATAGAAGGGATAGACTAGATTAAACTGATTATTTGTGGTGCGAACCTGGTAATTGATGGAAATTTGCAAAAGATTAGGATGAGCCGGATTTGGTAGCACATCAATATCTAAAATATCAATGCGGGGTTCCCAATCTACCAAAGCTGATCGCACATCGCTGATCACTTCACCAACTGTTCCGGCATTATTGGGTGCAAAGACGAGATCATGAATCCGACAGCCAAAATCGGGACGCATCACCCTTTCCCCTCTCGCGGTACTGAGGATCGCCAAAATTGACTGCCGAACGCAATCTTCGTATTTCACCATCAACACTTGTCCTCTCTCATCCAATTTGCACGGATAAGACCAGCCCACACCTAAAAAATCAATATCCATTACATTACCTCCAAAGCCCCATTATTGACCTTAACCCCCGCAGCGCAGGTAATTTCCAAGCCGGATTTGGCGGCAAATTCCCCTTTAGATTTAGCTTGAATACTATAATTAGATCCGGCTTGAATTTTGCATTCTTGCTGAGTTTTAATCTCTAAATTTTTACACTCAATCAACATATCCTCATCTGTGCTTTTTATAGTCACTTTACCTTTAGCTTCAATGGTAAAATCTTTTTCTACCTGAATATCCATGGCATCATTTTCGCAGTCAATAGTAATTTTGTTTTTTCCACTTTTATCTTGAATAATAATCTGTTCCTTATCTTTAGTATCATCCAAAATAATCATGTGACCGCTACGGGACTTAATCAGGCGTTTATTATTTTCATCATTATCATTTTTTTCAGGGGGGTTATCCTTGCCATTCCACAAACTCCCTAAAATATAGGGAAAGGCAATATCGCCATGTTCAAAAGCCACTAAAACCTCATCGTCCACTTCAGGTAGAAAGTAAATGCCTCTATCTTTCCCTGCCATCAATGTTACTACCCTAGCCCAAGCACTTTCATCCTCTTCTGATAACCAAGGGAATTTCACCTTAATTCGTCCTACTCCATCAGGATCTTTGATATTAGTGACTACGGCAACTGTCACTCCATAGAAGCGAAGACTTTTGTCTTCAGGCATTAACAAATCTATTCCCATCATGAGGCGGTTCTCCTTGCAGTAAATAAAGTACCATAACCTTGCTCTTGGGAGTAATTATGTTCAGTTGATGTCACATAATACATTCCACTAAATCGCTTTCCTACTCCAGTCACTTCAATAACTTTAGCAATTTTTAAAGTAGGAATTCCCGAACAACTTCCTTCAGCAGTAATATAGGCGATCGCCATATCTTTAAACTGTCCTAAAGCTATTTGATCCGCTTCTGCTTTACTGGCTACAGGTTGAATAACCACAGTAGAAACAGATTCGCCAAATGTTTCCACTGCCTTTGCTCCAGTAGTTTTGCCACCCATTTTACTCCCTTCCTTGCCAGCAGCAGCTTTACCGATAACTTCTTTTTTATCTTTGGGTATCCAGCCTTTTACTTCTACTTTTTGCACCTGACCCATACTACTCAACCGAGGTAAAAACTCACGCAAATTCTCTGCAAACTTCAACGTCAAAACTTTTTGACTATCGTGCTGACGGGGTTGAAAATATAAGGTTTTATTATCAATAACTACTTCATAACCAATGCGCTCTGCACGACTTTGCAGAAAATCCCAATCAGTCTGATTATGTTGTAAAACATATTCATGTTTCACCTCACTATCTTTAACTTTTGGTGTTAAGCTGTTACCCCTGGCAATTTGACTAGCAATATCACTGTCTTTCATTTTGGCATAGGATTTTGTTTTAGAACCTCGCAATAAACGGTGACGCATATCATGTCCCCGTACCACTAATATAGGATTAGAATTTTGATTAAACTCCGGTTCTAGAGCAGTAATTTCTCCCACGATTACTGTTTTTAAGTTATTTTCATAACCCATCTGAATTTCTACTTCTTTACCAATCTCAAACATCTTGTCATCAATCCAAGTTAATTCACCCTTGGCTAAATTCCAACTAGAAAATTCCAAAGTAAACATACTTGGTACGTCCACATCTTCCGATACTTTCACCGCGAGTAAATCAGCACTAGCCTCAGCAGAAAGCTTTTGTCCTTCAATGATTACTCTAATATTAGGGGAAAGGCTTTTAACACCACCACCATCAGACATAGTTCTTTTCCTCTAAGTTTGGCTGGGAATCCGCAGAGGTGGAATCGTCAGAACTAATCCGGGAGGTATTTTCCGCGGATTATCTAACCGATTTTCTTCAGCAATTATGCGCCACAATGCAGGATCTCCATATTCTTCATAAGAAATACTACTCAGGGTTTCTCCCCTTTTAACAATCCGAACCGGATCATCTATTAAATTCTCCTGTTTTTTCTTTTTTACCGAGTCTGTCCACTCTCTGAATGTGCAATTAAGAGTTGCTCGCACAGGAGTACCGTCTTCCAAGAACTGCGTCAGAGTTTTAGTGACACTTTCTAACATCCCATCAGGTAACAAAACACTATCTTTTCCCCCAATTGTTCCCCACACCAATTTACATCTAGGTGGTCTTTTTATACTATTACCAATTCTTGGGTGAGTCAAATTAAAAATCTTCTTGGTATATTTCTGGACATTTTCTGGGGGAGAACCTTTAAGAGTGGTATCAAAGAATAACTCTATTGTTAAAGTTGCTAAATCATTAGATGCAACTAGTTGATCTCCGCTGGTTGTCCAACCGGTCTTATTAATTTGTACCTGGTTAGGGTTAAACAAGACCTCGAATTCATCAGCAAAATCTCCCTCGTTACTTTTCTCTGCTTTAATTGTTAGTTTTTCTAGCGCCATTTGTTCTTACCTCTGCGTTCACTTTCTACGACTAATCTCCGCATGATTTTCCGCTCTACTTTATCTGCTAAAGCATCAACATCAATCTGAGGTGGCCGACTAACACCTGCAATGGATGTTTGGTTAATTTGATTGACTTTAGGTGGTTGAGAATTGGGAGATGGGGTTGATGCCATTATCCCTTGATTTGAAGCAATATTATTGCTTATTAAGGTTTCATCAGGGGATGATGTTATATTATAATTCGTTGTTGTTACTAAATTCATCTGGGGAGTTAATTGGCTACTATTTAGGGTGCTTGCCTTTTTTTTAGCACTAGGAGAAGTAGACAAGACTAAAGATTCAAATTCTGGTAAAGATGGCTCGGAATTAATTTTTACAACTGGTAATTTAGATTGAGCATTAGCAACAGTGGATTGGGTAATCTTTTCTACTCCTTTATTCCCATTAGTCACAACTGAAGGATTATTTCTCTTAAACTCTTCGATTAAGAGCATTGGCTCATTTGCAGCTAATTTAGGCCTGATTGGTTGGGAATAAACCACTACTGAATTTTCCAATTTGGGTTGAATTTTGGATACGGAACTATCAATAATTGGGATTACTGAAGTTGAGGGAGAGATTTTATTATTAGTATTAGTTGATACGCCTTCACTTGTTGAGGAAATTTGACTAGCTAAATTAACTAAGGGTTTTTCAATATTTGAGATGGGGGGAGTTAGTTGTTG
>JAKOGY010000319.1 GCA_028658405.1 Dolichospermum sp. ST_sed8
GTGTTAATCGAATTTACAAAAGATGATGGTTGTTTGATTTGGGGACATTTTTTAACTTCCGCATCAATTTTAGATTTGATATTTACTGGTAAGCCTGGCTTGATTTTACTATAAAGACGATTAAATTCCCGTTGATAATGTGCTGCTACTGTAGGATTTTCAATGACTATTAATGTTTCATCATTACCATTATTTGCAGCTTTTGACCAATTATGTGAACCTGTAATTACGGTTTGGTTATCAATGACGGCAAATTTATGATGTAATAAATCACCTTTTGGTAAAATGGGAACTCCAACTGTAGAAAGAGGATTTTTCCAAGGATGATTATCAACTTCATATTTACAGTTATTACTCAAAGCAAATCCCATCATATCTAAAGCTTCACTGTAGGGACGATAGGCAAATTGGGGTTCAATTAAAGCCCTAACTTGAACATTTTGATGATGACGGTTTTCGAGAATATTTGCAAGTTGTTGATCGGAAAATACAAATAATGCTAAATCAACGGTTTTTGTACTTGTAGATAGGGTTTGAGCAATTAACCCATTACTGCTAATACTCCAAGGTTGAGTTGGAGAAATAGGGGAAAAATGAACTTTAATTTTACTATTACCTAAGATGATTGTTTGCGGTTCACGAACAGGTTTTTTAAGTCCAAACTTACTATCTGGTTTTCCTCCTACACCGTCACCCCATAAAATATTAAATTCTTCCGTTAGTAAAGTCGCTAATTCCGAACTATCAATTTTTAATAAATTATTGGCATTACCTAAACTGCTAGGATTTATATAATCTCCAGATGTATCACTTAACGTAAAATTGGCAGAAGTAATAATTACAAAGCGATGATCAACAATCACAAATTTATGGTGCATTAAACTACTACCTTTAGAACCATCAGCAGTATCATCTATCCAAGGAATTGGGGCATTTTGAATAATTGCTAACCCATCCCGTTGACTAATTTCCTCAGATGTGATTTGATCATCTTGATTGATATCAACAAATTTCCGAAATTCCTGATATCGTTCTTTTTCTCTTTTTCCTAATTTGGCTATTTCTGCGGAAGTGAAACTACTCCAAATTCGAGAATAGTTATTTTCTAAAATCAACCTAATTTTAACCCCAGCTTTTTGCTTTTCTGCTAATATTTGGGCAACTTTTGGTAAACGCAATTCTTGTACAGCTATATCAACAGTAGATTTAGCTTGGGAAATAGTGTCCACAATCTGCTTTTCCAAATCATCTCCTAACCGAGTTTGCTGACGATAGGTTTCTTGATATTCTGAAGATTGGGAATTATTGAAGTAAACTTGAATTAAAGGATCTTGGGGTAATGGTGCTAAACGCTGGTTTAATGATTGAACTTTTTGACAACCAAAAAGGGTGAATAGCAATAAAAAGATAGAAGAAAAATAGCGAATCTGTGAGAAAATAGACACAGTAATCTGATAAAAGTAAATTACAGAGATTTTAATGTATTTATATCACACTCTCCATTAATTTATTTCTTCTTTGCCATCTTTTCATTAAACTTTTACCTAAAAATGACAATAGGTAAATTATTATTCTCACTCAATGATTAATTTTTATGCAAATATATCTAGATTACAGTGCAACTACTCCAACTCGTCCAGAAGTGATCGCTATCATAGAAAAAACCCTCACTCAACAATGGGGTAATCCTTCCAGTTTACACGAATGGGGCAACCGCGCCGCCTTAGTTGTGGAAACAGCTAGAATCCAAGTTGCAGGTTTAATTAATGCTGTTCCCGAATCTATTATTTTCACGTCCGGGGGAACAGAAGCAGACAACTTAGCAATTATGGGGGTAGCGCGATGTTATACCGTCCCCCAGCATATTATCATTTCTAGTGTTGAACATTCCGCTATTTCCGAACCGGCGAAAATGTTAGAAAATTGGGGTTGGGAAATTACCCGTTTGGGTGTAAATCATCAAGGAAGAGTCAACCCTGAAGATTTAAAGGCCGCTTTGCGAGATAATACCGTTTTGGTATCTGTGATTTATGGACAAAGTGAAATAGGAACAGTCCAACCCATTGCCGAATTAGAGAAAATTACCCAAGTACACGGTGCTTTATTTCATACAGATGCGGTGCAAGTTGCTGGACGTTTGCCCATAGATGTCCAGACTTTACCTGTAGATTTATTGAGTTTATCTAGTCATAAATTATATGGTGGTTTGGGTGCAGGGGCTTTATATGTGCGTCCTGGTGTAGAATTAAAGCCGTTGCTGGGTGGTGGTGGACAGGAAGCCGGACTGCGTTCAGGGACGCAAGCAACGCCCGCTATTGCTGGGTTTGGGGTGGCTGCGGAGTTAGCAGGGAAAGAATTAGAGATGGAAACAGGGAGATTGATCCAATTACGCGATCGCCTTTTTGGTATCTTAGCAGATGTTCCTGGTTTAATTCCCACAGGTGACAAAATTCACCGTCTACCCCATCATCTTAGTTTTTATTTAGAAGCTGCGGACGGAGAAAAAATCAGCGGGAAAACTTTGGTACGTCAGTTAAATTTAGCCGGAATTGGTATTAGTGCCGGTGCTGCTTGTAATAGTGGGAAATTAAGCCCCAGTCCAATTTTATTAGCTATGGGATATTCTCAAAAAGAGGCTTTGGGGGGAATTAGATTAACATTAGGAAAACAAACAACAGCAGCGGATATTGATTGGACGGGAATGGTTTTCAAACAGGTTTTGGAGAGGGTGATCAATAATATTGTCTGATAGCGTAGCGTGGCGCAAGCCATATCAGGATTTACAGGATTTACAGGATTTTTTTGGGTTTAATATATGAATTTATCCCAATTCCCAATTAAGTAGATAGGCACAATTAAATATAATATGGGCAGGCAGGATGCCCACCCCACAAGAATATTATACTTATTGTGGGGTGGGCTTTTAGACCCCCTAATAAACAATATTATTTTGATATTTTGTAGGGGTAAAGTCCCGCCTGGGAATGAATTCCCAGTCTAATAGCTAAAGTCATCTAAAGATGACTAAATATTCCAAAAAATCTTTAGTAAACTTTAGTTTACTTTGGTTATTAGCGCTGAAATATGGCTTACGCCACGCTACGCTATCATTTCTGGGCGGGTGTGGAAGCCAACAGATAAGCTATTTTTAAATTAAGTTAACACCAATGAAAATTGCTAAATCCCTTGATTTTGGGTTTAGTAACTTATCTATAATTTTCTATTACAAGTAACTACAGAATAAATTTTGATGCTATAATTTAGTAAAATTAGATAACACAATATGCGGCGGGATTCAATTTTTTATTATCTATTTCAAAAATACCCAACCATACTATTTGAGTTACTGGAAAATCCACCAGCAAATGCGGTTAATTATCGCTTCGATTCGGTAGCGGTCAAAGAGCCAAAGTTTGAAATTGACGGGGTGTTTTTACCACCAGAAACGGAATTACCAGGAGTGGTTTATTTTTGTGAGGTACAATTTCAGAAAGATGAGCGACTTTATGAGCGGTTGTTTGGGGAGTTATTTCTATATTTTTATCGAAATCGAGAACGTTTCCAAGATTGGCAAGCGGTGGTAATTTATCCAACTCGTAGTACGGAACAAAGAGAAATTCAACCCTATCGCTCACTTTTGAATTCTGAACAAGTACATCGAGTATATTTGGATGAGTTGGGAGAAATTGAAGAATTACCTCTTGATGTTAGTTTGTTGGTGTTAACGACGCTAAAGCAAAACAAAGCACCAACAGCAGCGCGATATTTAATCAACCGTTGTCAGCAAGAGTTAGCAGAACCAGCAGCTAGTCGCGCCATAATGGAGATAATTACGACAATTATTTCTTATCGTTTTACTCGTTTAACTCGCGTGGAGATAGAAGCAATGTTAGGTATAACTTTTGAGCAAACTCGTTTGTATCAAGAACTCAATGAAGAAGCTACTGAAAAAGGTATGCAACGGGGGGAAGCAAATCTGATCCTGCGGTTATTATCTAAAAGATTTGGGGAAGTTCCGAGTCAGCTAAAAAGCCAGATTGAGGGGTTATCGCTGCCACAGTTGGAAGCTTTGACTGAGATGTTATTAGATTTTGTGAGTTTAGATGATTTAGTTGTTTGGTTGCAGAATTTATAGACTACTACTGAGAAGTAGAAGCGATGTTTTTACTTCTCATTCAACCATAATTGTATGATTGTCAGAATCAGGATGTCCAGGATTTGAGGATTTACAGGATTTTTTTTGGAAGTCTCTAATAGAATAGAGAAGGATATTTTTTAACAGGAATGTTGCTATGTATCAAACTGATCCACCAGGTTCTCCCCAGGAAGTATTACCGACAATGTATGATCTCAAAAGTGAAGATCCAGAGGAGAAAGGTTTGCCAGATCAATTTCATTTATTACAACCCCGTTTATTAGATGAAACTTTTAATTCTTCTACCTATCCTAGCGACAAAATATTTACTGCTAGTGATATGAATTTATATTATGACCCAAATCATCCAAATTGGTACAAAAGACCAGATTGGTTTGTATCTGTGGGTGTTTCTCCTCTTTATAAAAATGGTGATTTACGACTGAGTTATGTAATTTGGCAAGAGGGAATTACTCCTTTTATTATTGTTGAATTGCTATCACCAGGAACAGAAAAGGAAGATTTAGGACAGACTTTGCGAGATGTGGAAAAACCGCCAACAAAGTGGGAAGTTTATGAACAGATTTTAAGGATTCCTTATTATGCTATTTTTGACCGTTATAGTTATACATTTAGAATGTTTAAATTAGATGGTGGTCGTTATGCAGAAATAGATTTATCATCATCAGATTCTCGGTTTTGGATACCAGAAATAGAATTAGGTTTGGGTGTTTGGGAAGGAACTTATAATAATATTCAGCAGCCTTGGTTACGTTGGTATGATGTTTCTGGTAATTGGGTTTTAACTCCGACGGAACAGGAAAGAAAACTAAAAGAAAGGTTGATAGAACAGTTAAAGGCGCTTGGTGTTGAACCGGATATTTAATTTGTCTGAATCAGGATGTCCAGGATTTAAGGATTGTCAGGATTTTTTCGACATAATGGAAATAAATAAACTGTGAATACATAATGACGACTCAATGAATGGTTCAACCTTCATCTTTAATATCTTCTGGTATGAAGATGAGTGAATTTGGTAATATTTATCTATTTAGATTTACCGATGAGTTACAGTCCCGTTTTGAAGAA
>JAKOGY010000320.1 GCA_028658405.1 Dolichospermum sp. ST_sed8
GATATAGCTACGTTTGACTACGAAAAACTACAATTTTATGAGATTAAATGCACAAGACTGGATTTTTGCGGTATAGTCTAAATTTGCCACTGCGATCGTAGATTTCAGTGCTAGGAGAGAGAACTTCAACGATGAGGCAGGGATAGGTGAAATAATTTGGGGTGTTTTTGTCGCGATCGTCGCAGGTGACGCTGACATCTGGGTACGTGTAGTTATTGCTGCCAACAATTTTAACTTTCAGGTCTGAGTTACCTGTTATCCAGTTACTAGCGTCTAAATGGGTATCAACCATAGTCGCAAATCGAATTGCAATGCGGCTATGATTAACGCTGCCGCCGCTCATGGCGTAAACTTGACCGTTAATCAGTTCGTGTTTTTCTAGTTGCTTTTCTTCCCAAGCAAAGTATTCTTCTGGGGTAAGCTTGGGGAAGTTTTCTTTAATGGCAATCATTTTTTGTAATGGGTAATGGGTAATGGGGAATGGATAATGGTTTTATTTTATCTATTTTCGTGTCGCTACAATTACCTGTGCTTCTCTCAAGACTTTATCCCCCCAGAAATAACCCCGGACCACTTCCTGAATCACCGTATTTTCTGTGACATCTGCCCTTGATTGACGACCGACAGCATACATTATTTGGGAATCAAAGGGTTTTCCCTGAGCGACAATGGGAACAACACGGCGTTGTTTGAGTATTTCTAAAAGCGATCGCCTAATTAACTCCACTCCCTGCTGATTACTGGTGAAAATTTCCGTTAATGATTCTGACATTGGTAGTTTTTCTGGCTCACTAGCTTGAGTATAATTACCATTAATCCAATCTAATAGCTTTTCCCAGAATCCTTTTTCTATTAATGGTTTTGAGTTTGAAGTAGTAGATAATGCTTCTAGTTCTTCTTGCCAGTAAGTACAAGCCTGATCTAAAGCATCCATAATCCCTAGTAAATCTTTGAGGAGTTTCTCCTGCTGCTGCTCAAATTTTCCCGATGCCTGTTTTTGAATTTCTTCCAAACGTATTGGCATCTGTTCTTGCTCTGTTCGAGTTATTGCCAATGCTTGTACCAGAGCATCTTGGGTAGAATGCAATAACTTACCCTGTTGCTTAACTTCATGGCGGAGAGCAGTCCATTCAGACACCATTTGATAGGGATCAAAGGCATTAGCAGATAATGGTGGTTTGCCTAAATATTCAGGGGGCTATTTTCTTTGACAGCTAAGATAACCAAATTAGCAACTTTAGCTTCTGGGTATTCTATGGATAGGCTGATTAATTTTTGCTGATACTGGCTGATTAAAGCGGCAATGCCTTTTTCTCGTTTGGCAAAGAGTTGGATAGAAAGAGCGATCGCTTGCAATACGGAAATTTGTTCTTTACCTGCTAATCTTTGCAGAATAGTATCCCATAATTGGGCTGCGGCTTTTTGGTCTAATGAAACCCGACCACCGGAATTAGGCGGACTTTGGACTGCATTCACGAATATCTGACAAGCACGGACACCCGGATCTGTCGGATCTTCTGCCTCCACAAAACGGCTAAATAAAGGATAACTTAACGTAGAGAGAGCATCTACCCAAGGCAATGTTTCTACTTCAGGTTCCATATTCACGTCGTCAAAATGCTTGCCAAATTTGCGCCGAACTTCATTGAATGCTTGTTTGTTATCTAGTCTCTTCCAACAGTGCAGCAACATTCCATAAACTTCTTCATACCGACAGCCATTTTCTAGCGCTTGGGTTAGCAGTGCGATCGCTTCATCATAATTTTCTTGTCCTGTCTCAATTAATCCCCTGCGTCCCAGCACTTCTGGCGATGTCGGACAGATCCGTTCTGCTTGTTGCACAGATCCTAAAGCTCCAACTACTGTCTTAATTTCTATATTAGTAGGCAGTTTGCATTAATGTTACAACTCGCTGTAACATTTTCCTCTCAGAGAGTATTTGCAAAGTTTTCAGATGCCAAAACTTATGTAATTTAGCGCACTATGATCCAGGTTAGGACATTCATAAATTCATATTAAAGCACGCAATATTGATAAACTATTCTTTTTTTACTGCTACTTTCTCAGTGCGGATTACCATCTGTTTTTAGTATATATTGAGAGAGATTTTTTACCAATTTTCAGACTTTTTCTATATCTTTCTATGCGATAATTGCATAATTCAATTGTCATTAATGATATTAATATTAATGATATAGCTTTGTAAAAAAATACATATTAGCACTGAATTAAGTTAATACTTTATGGAGTATTATATGAATTATTATATTAACACTAATATATTTCGCTCAAACCAAACAGGAGAAACTGCTATTGCCATTGGGTAATCATCAACAAAATGACAAGTCCACAAATGAAAACTTACTACCGAGAATGCAGGTGAAGGCAAAGCAGTTAATAACCCAGATGACAAATTTATCATCGGGAATCTTGGGCAAAATTGCCAGCAGCGATAAACCCTTTTATCGTCGTTTTTGGTTTTGGGCCGGGTTGGGTGTTGGTAGTGGGATCATGGCTTTCCATTACACAATCTTAGAAATAGATAGAAATTTACCAGATCAGTCCGCACTCAGAGCATTGGTACGAGAGCAAACACTGACTATTAAAGCGAATGATGGTAGTGTGCTACAACAGCAGGGAGAAGCAACTAGAGAAGCACTGACAATAGCAGAAATACCAGATACTTTAAAGAAAGCTTTTATTGCTTCAGAAGATAGAAGATTTAATCAACATAATGGATTTGATCTCCAGGGAATTGCCAGAGCAGTTATTAATAATTTGCGATCGCAAAATGTGGTAGAAGGTGGTAGTACCATCACCCAACAAGTAGCGCGAATTCTCTTCCTCAAACAAGAAAAAACCTTCTGGCGTAAACTCAAAGAAGTTCGATTATCCCAAAAAATAGAGCAAGAATTAAGTAAAGATCAAATTCTGGAACGTTATTTAAATCTCGTATATTTAGGCTCTGGGGCTTACGGTGTCGGTGATGCAGCTTGGGTATACTTTAGTAAAACTGTAGATCAACTTACTTTGTCAGAAATGGCCACCTTAGCTGGTTTAGCTCCTGCACCTAACGTCTACGCCCCCGATAAAAACCCTAAAATAGCTACAGAACGGCGAAATCTGGTGTTACAGCGAATGCAGGAAGATGGAGTGATTACACCAGTTGAAAAACAAACCGCTGCTCAGGAAGCATTAGTAGTTAATAGCAGTTTACCCAAACGGTTACAAGTTGATTTTCCCTACTTTACTACCTACGTGCAGAAGGAATTGCCAAAGCACGTTTCCGCTGATGTTTTAGCTATTGGTGGTTTAGTCATAGAAACAACCTTAAATCCAACTGAGCAAAAAGCCGCAGAAGCCGCAGTTGCCAAAATCTTGAAAAATGAAGGCCGTTGGCAAAACTTTAAACAAGCGGCCATGGTTGCCATAGATCCTCGCAATGGTGAAATTCAGGCAATGGTAGGCGGTAAAGACTTTGGTAAAAACCAGTTTAATCGTGTTACACAAGCCCAACGTCAACCAGGATCAACTTTCAAAGGTTTTGTCTATGCTACAGCGATCGCTACTGGTAAAAGTCCCTACGATAGCTATTTAGATGAACCTTTATCAATAGATGGTTATGAGCCAAAAAACTCTCATAACAAATTCTCTGGTTGGTTAAATATCAGAGATGCTCTCACCAAATCTATCAATACAATTGCGGTAAAAGTATTAATAGAAATAGGTTTTGCTCCCACCATTAAACTGGCACATGATATGGGTATTAAGTCAGAACTCAAACCTAACTATTCCCTAGCTCTTGGGTCTAATGAAGTCAACTTACTAGAATTAACCAACGCCTATGGGACATTCGCTAACCAAGGAAATTATACAGAGGCTCATGGCATCCGCCGCATTCTCAACCGAGAAGGGAATGTAATTTGGGCAGCTAAATATGAACCTAAACAAGTTTTAGATGCTGATAGTAGTGCCATCATGACTTGGATGTTAAGAAATGTTGTCACCGATGGCACTGGTGCTGCGGCTCAATTAGATGATAGACAAGTTGCTGGCAAAACAGGTACTACTGATGAATCCCGTGATTTATGGTTTATTGGTTATATTCCCCAATTAGTAACCGGTGTATGGTTAGGAAACGACGATAACACCCCCACCTATGGTAATAGTGGTAGTGCGGCTTATGCCTGGCATGAATTTATGGAAAAAGCAGTAGAGGGAATGCCTGTAGAAAAGTTTCCTTCCCGGCCTAAATTAGAAAATCGCAAAGGGACTATCAAAGCCGAACCTCTCAAACCGAAAAAAATTGTCCATAAATCTGTTGATGATAACGATCAAAAATCAGATGAGGATAATACCAACAATTCTGATAACTCAAGCAGACGCAGACGCAGAAGAACCTATAATCAATCGAATCAATCGGAAGATTCTTCAGAAAATAGACCAAGACGGAGACGACGCTATAGTGAGGAAAATAATGACACATCTTCTTCTACCTCTGGCAGACGACGACGAAGACGCAGCGAAGAATCTAATAGCGACTCTACTCCTAGATCATCTCGTTCACGACGCAGCCGCAGCGAAGAATCACGTCCTTCAAGATCATCATCTTCAGAAAATCGTAGTTCTGAAGGATCTTCATCATCACAACCTTCTTGGAGAGAAAGACTCAAACCCAGTTCTTCAGGGGAATAATTAATGTTATACCTTTTAATACAGCAAATATTTTTCCTAGGGTAGATGCAAATGATATGCTGAGTTTATACTTTGTTAAGAAGTGTAACCTAACATTAGACGAAATTTACTCATGAGTTATTTATTCCTCCAAGTGCAAGCACAAGATGTTGGCAACCACTTTCCCTTAGCTTTTACCTTGGTGTATGTAGTGGGTTTTATCGCTGCTATCACCATTGGTTCAATTGCTTGGTACAACTCCAAACGTCCCCCTGGTTGGGAAAATAAAGAGCGTCCTGATATTATCCCCAAGGTTGAAAAGGATTGACATCCTCCCCACCCTACTTCGTAGAGGGTGGGGATTCCAAAGATCGCTCTTTGGGCTTCCTCTTTCCATGAGTTGATTTGCTTGGAGGAGTTTCCTCACCTAAGTATTGATCAGTCTCTCCCGAGGCGTTAGTTCCGACGTGACCCGCCGTACTCAATCCTTTTTCTAATATGTTCCGTGCCT
>JAKOGY010000321.1 GCA_028658405.1 Dolichospermum sp. ST_sed8
ACTGACAACTCAATCATACCATAATATTGAAGGCGAATAAATTCGGCATTTGTCGGTTTTCCCCTTCGGTCTGAAGATGCGAAGCTCCCAACCTTCCCGTGTTCCTCTGGTGGGCATCAGTCTTCGTCCATGCCGGAAATTCTTTGTATTTTACCATACAGCCTGTCTAAAACCCTTTTAACTGATACAGGTTGCCACTGACTGCCTCGCTTGGTTGTATATCCTTGCTGGTTAAGCCACGCGGCAATTTGTGGAAGTGATTTTCCTGACTTGTGGTGACGGCGAATTAATTCAATGATCTGTTGTTCAGACGGATTCTCTACTAGTTCACCATTAACTGACTGTTGACCAAAAGCAGGTGAACCATAGCCGGCATAGCCGCCACTGGCAGCTTTCGCTTTCCTGGCTTGGTCTAGCTTTTCCCACAGGTAAGAGTCTTTTGATTTTTCAGTTGCCATAGTTTTGAGAATTCAATCACCTCTGTAGATATGATATCTCAAATATTGGCTATTCCTAGAGGAATCTTATATTTGGGGATTGTATTGGTTGTTGATTTCATCTCATCTTAGGTTGGAAATAGGGGGTGTTTGAATGCGATTGATTTTCTTAGGAGTACCGGGTGCTGGCAAGAGTACCCAGGGGGCAGCACTGTCAAGCCAATGGCAAATTCCGCATATTTCCATGGATGATATATGCCGTCAGGCGATCGCTAAAGAGACTTCTTTCGGCTTAAAAGTCAAGCCGTATATAGAAAGAGGTGATTTAGTTCCAGATGATTTCATTCTTGATATCATCCGCCAACACTTCAGTCATTCCTCTGCCCAACGGGGTTGGATTCTGGATGGATTTCCTAGTAATTTATCCCAGGTGAAACTTCTTGATCAATTACTATTAGAAATCCGGGCTAAAGGCAACACTGCATTATCAGAACAGCCTTACGACCAAGTTTTTAGCTTTTATGTCCCAATTGATGTTTTGGTACAAAGGTTACTGCAACGAGGTCACTCAGACGATAATCATGAGGTTATTTATAGGCGAATAGAAGTCTATCAGGAGCATTCTAATCCCTTAATTCAGCATTATCGCCAACAAGGTTGTTTAACTGTGATTAATGGCGATCGCCCAGTCGAAATAGTAACTCAGTTTTTACAAGATTCTTTTTCTCAATCTCGTTTAATAGGAAACAAAAAAACTTTAAATGCTAGAAAAAGATTAATCAAAGCAGGAAAACAGATTTTATCTGCATGACACAAAAATAAAGTAAAAGTCCTGAGTATTTTATGCGAAATAAAAGAAAAATCAAAAGATTGAAATTTCTATGGCATCAGGGTTATAGCACTTCTGAGATTGGCTTTAACTCAACAAATAACTTAAATCATGGACATTCCATTCTATCCTTAAAAATTTCCCATTTCCCAATCACATAATCACCAATTTTAATTTTTACTGGAGAAACCTATGGCTATTTCTGAAAGTCTGAATGAAACTCTTGTTCAATATATCCAAAAATCAGATTTTGAATCGCTTTTAGAGGAGAAAGAATTATTTGTCATGGACTGTACCGCAACTTGGTGCGGACCTTGTAGGATGGTTGCTCCTTTAATGGATAAACTAGCCCAAGAATACAAAGATCAGGTAAAAGTAGTCAAGTTAGATGTTGGTGATGGGGAAAATCAAAGCATTGCTAAAAAGTACGGTATTCGCAGTATTCCCGCAGTTATGTTTTTCAATCATGGCGAATTATCAGAAATAATTGTTGGGGTAGTTCCCTATGAAAAATTCACCACAGCTTTAAACAAAATACTTTCACCTTCTTGAGGGGGTTTCTCCATGCAGAGAGCGTATATATTTCCATGTCCTAATTGCGGTAGTGAAGCAAAACGTCAGTTTTTAACTGATGGAAAACTAGCTCACAAGCATTCTTTGATGAATCAAATTATCCGTACAGAGTGTCCAGTTTGTGACTACCTGATGGTAATGCGCTCTCTGGATGGAAGTGTCATTGAAGCTTACGCACCCGGAATATCAAGTAATTTTCAACCATTAACTACATCTAATCTTTCTCCAGAAGTGTCTAAGCAGCAAATATTAGAAATGAGTGAATCTATTTCCATCTGCTCCATATTTAGACATTTACCCAATCAAAGTCCCACAGACTCATACCCATTACTTTCAGGATTTTAACCATGATGAAAGCTGAAGACATAATGACCACAGAAGTGATTACAATTCGTGGTTCAGCAACCGTAGCCGAAGCTGTGGATTTGATGAAATATAAAGGTTTGCGTTCTTTAATTGTGGAACCTCGGACAGAAAATGACCCCTATGGCATGGTCAGTGAAACTGATATTGTCTATAAAGTTGCTGCTTACGGTAAAGACTCCAAACAAGTGCGAGTTTATGAAATTATGACTAAGCCTTGTATTGTCGTCAATCCTGAACTTGGTGTGGAGTATGTAGCCCGCTTATTTGCCAATACAGGCATCCGTCGCGCCCCTGTAATTAAAGGTAAGCTGTTAGGAATCATCTCAATTACCGATATCCTCAGAAAAAGTGATTTGTTTGAAAATCCAAAACGCATCTTTATTGAAGACGAAATAGAAGTTGCACGGGAAGAAGCGAGAACAATTTGTGCAACTAAGGGCGATTCTTCTCGTGAATGTGCAGCAGCTTGGGATATTATGGAAGAACTTCTGGCAGTAGCATCTGACCAAAGATTAGTGAAGGAGAATGTTGTCAAATAAATATTATTTGCCTTGCCAACATCCTCTTAGGGGTAAAGGTTTTCTCTTTGCTTTTTCCCCTTAAATAACAACTATGGGGATAGTTTATTTGTCCCTTTTTTCGTATAGAATGAGTCAGGATTTAGATTTAACTTCTATTTCTCAGATCCAAAAACTTCAATTGTTGATATAAACAACAAATTTGTGGCAAATTCACACCTGCTAATTCTGCTTTTCTTAATGGATTACCAAAAATTGCTTCTAATTCTAAAGGACGTTTTTCATCAAAATCAATTTTCATGCTGGTGCGGTAAGGTTTCATTTTCACGGTGTAATCTAACATGGTTTGAATGAAACTTTCAGGAATAATTCTACCCGTACTTTTTGCCCCTGCAACTACTTCCCACATCAAACTTTCTACTAACTGACGAGTATATCTATCCGTCATTAATTCATCGGTTCTCGCATCAAGAATCACAGATAAGCCATTATAGGGAATATTCCAAACTAGTTTTTTCCAACGTCCTAATAGTAAATCTTCTAATAGTTCTATTGATATACCCGCATTTTCAAAATCTGCGGTAACTTCCTGCATTTTTTTAGTAATGCCAGTTGATTGATAATTAGATGTATATTCACCTAAAGTAATTTGTCCATAATCTAAATGATGAATATGTCCCGGTGCAACTTTATTAGAACAGAGAAAACATAAACCCCCAATAACGTGGACATTATTCACAATTTGGGCAACTTCTGCTTCTATACCCAATCCATTTTGTAATACCAATACTACCCCATCATCTTTAACTATTGGTGGTAATAAATCTGATAAAAGTTGATTTTGGGTAGTTTTTAGTGATATGATTACCACATCACACTGTGGCATCTTGTCTACATGGTTATAGGCATTAACTTGAGAAAGGGTAAAATTACCGTCTTTAGACTCAATAATTAAACCATTTTCGCTTACCTGTTGGTAATCACTTTTGAGTAAATAGTGAACTTCTAAACCGGATTTTTGGAGTTTTGCACCATAAAATCCGCCTAATGCGCCGGTTCCCAATATTGCATAAGTGCGTTTATTCATTTTATGTATAGAAAAGTCTTAGTAAAATCATTAGATAATATTCTACCAGAATTTTAATTAATAAAACTTAAACATGATTTACTATCTTTTAGAACCTTTGGTAGATACGAGGTAAAATCAATGCCTGATATTGTTGATATTGCAGTTAGTAATGATGCGTTTAAAACTTTAGTGGCCGCTGTGTCCGCTGCTGGGTTAGTGGAAACGTTAAAAAGTCCCGGTCCATTCACTGTATTTGCACCAACTGACGACGCTTTTGCTAAGTTACCCCCTGGCACAATTACAACTTTATTACAAAATATTCCTCAGTTAGCACGGATATTAACCTATCACGTTGTCCCTGGCAAGTTAACAAAGGCTGATTTGGCAAAACTTGGTACAGTAACTTCTGTGGAAGGTTCTCCTATTAAAATTAATTGTGATGACGGTTTTGAAGTAAAAAATGCCACAGTTTTAGCAGCGGATATTGACGCTGATAATGGCATGATTCACGTTATTGATACGGTAATTTTAATGGGTTAAGCCAATAATCTGATTTTTTTGATTTGGCAAATCTTGTAGAGACGTTTTATATAGCGTCTCTAGAATGAATAAACTTAGTTTATCGGGCTAATTCTTTAAAGAATGTAACATAAATGGTGTGAATACTCACTTTTAAGGTAAGATTAGTTTAGTTGTCTAAAGAATATATGCATTTATAATAAAAACCTAATAATAACCTACAATCATCCCCAAAAATTAATGTTAGATTTCAACACCTTAATTGAGTTTTCCCAAAACAATTGTATAGGCATCTGTGCCTTTCTTGTTCCAGCCAATATTCTGGCAACTTTATCAACGCTTGTCCTCACGTTTCTAAATCGTCCCATGGGTCAGGTGTGGATATCTATAGGATTTGCTTGTACATTTGCTAGTATCATGATGCTGCACGTTTATACTTGGTTTATGATTGGTGTGGTCATGCCACCAACTTATATTTTATTATCTCTAGCAGTTACCTGTTTAGTGACTAATCTTTTGGTAATTATCTGGCGGAAAAATTCCCTACAATTCTTTTCTTTTGGTAAGTAATTACAACAAAAGTTAGAATTTCAAAAGTAACGAAAATTTGGGTTTAGCTTAATCAGCAGAAGCCCCACGTCTCACTATACCGGAGCGTGGGATGCCAGTCGCCTGAGACGGGAAACCCGTCTACAGCGCTGGCTCATGAATGCGCGTGAGTTGAGTTGCGTAGCCACAAATTGTATTTGAGCGTAGCGAAAACAAAGAAGGCTACAGCGACGAAACGAACAAAATATTGATTTTATGTTATTA
>JAKOGY010000322.1 GCA_028658405.1 Dolichospermum sp. ST_sed8
TAGGGGGAAATTATTCATAATTAATCATCTTCATCAAAATAATCACAAAAATCATAGTTCAGACATTAGGGGAAATCATTCATAACTAATCATCTTCATCAAAATAATCACAAAAATCACAGTTCAGACAGTAGGGGGAAATTATTCATAATTAATCATCTTCATCAAAATAATCACAAAAATCATAGTTCAGACATTATTAAGCAATTGTTACAAAAGAATCATTATGGTTATCATTGAGATATTTTAACAAATATGAGGAAGCTATTTCTTCGCTAGAGAATTGATCGTCATCCCAGTAAATGTATGTAATTCAGTAATTCCAGAGTTTTAGGTGGGATCGCATTACTGCGAAGGTGCGGGTTTCGCGGTAGTCAACTTATTCTCATAAATGTTACAATTATTAATATTCCCAAAAACACAAAAAATGTTTGACTTGCTACTGTGTATCTAACTATAGATACTTGTCGAAACAAGGAAACAAATGTAACCTTTACTAGTGAAGTACCTAATTTCCCAAAATATGAGCAGCCTGAGTTTATCGGGTGTAACTATCCCCAAACATTATTCCGTTAACAACCCTATCAGCAAACCCACTATTACCAAAGAGTAGCGCCATGAAGACCGCTCAATCAGCCACCGACCTCGTGCGGACTTACCTGCGTGAGATTGGCCGTGTACCACTCCTCACCCACGAAGAAGAGATTTTTTATGGTAAACAGGTGCAACGATCTACTGCCTTGCATGAGATCAGGGCAGGTCTTGCTACCCAGTTAGGCCATGAACCAACTGTAGAAGAATGGGCAGTAGCCTCTAATTTAGCAGTATCAGAATTAAATGGGGCGATCGCTATTGGTGAAATAGCTAAACGGAAAATGGTAGAAGCCAATCTCCGATTAGTCGTTTCTGTTGCCAAAAAGTACATTAAACGCAATGTTGATTTACTTGACCTGATTCAAGAAGGCAGTATTGGAATGCAAAGAGGTGTAGAAAAATTTGACCCTACCAAAGGTTATAGATTTTCTACTTATGCCTATTGGTGGATACGTCAAGCCATTACCCGTGCTATTGCCGAAAAAGCCCGGACGATTCGCTTGCCTATTCATATTACGGAAAAACTCAACAAAATTAAAAAAGCCCAGCGTCAACTTTCCCAAGGATTAGGACGTGCGCCCACAGTAGCGGAATTATCCCAAGAATTAGATTTAACACCGAAACAGGTGCGAGATTATCTAGAAAAAGCCCGGCTGCCATTATCTCTAGACTTGCGGTTAGGAGATAACTATGACACCGAACTGGGGGAAATGTTAGAAGACACAGGGGCAACACCGGAAGATTTTGTGATGCAAACTTCCCTATCTTATGACTTAGAACGGATGATGTCAGAACTGACTCCCCAACAAAAGGAAGTCATTAGTCTCCGCTTTGGTTTGGTAGATGGACAATCCTTAACTTTGGCTAAAATTGGTGAAATCCTGAATATTAGCCGAGAACGAGTCCGACAAATTGAACGCGAAGCCTTAAACAAACTTCGCAAATCTAAAGCCACTATGAATGAGTATCTTGCAAGTTAGTCAGTTGTTATTAGTCAATGATCCGTTTTTTTACGGCTTTATGGGTGGATTTTCCCCACCCATACTCACTATTGTAGGGAACAGGGAACAGGGAACAGGGAACGGGGAATGGGGAACAGAGTTAAAAGTCTTTTTGTGTATGGTTTTTTAGGAAAATTTTAGATATTATTCAAGTGCATACTGTTATAATAGGTGAAAAACACTCCCATTTTGGTACGGTTACACCGACTCCCTCAAAAGGAATAAACTGTTAGATTGGTTGACATGAATTATATAATAGTCAACTAAATCGAATAGGCAATAACTATCAGTTATTCCAGTCACAAACACCGTCGTTAGTAGT
The DNA here is from genome assembly GCA_028658405.1 of Dolichospermum sp. ST_sed8. GTDB lineage: Bacteria > Cyanobacteriota > Cyanobacteriia > Cyanobacteriales > Nostocaceae > Dolichospermum. The sequence goes on from JAKOGY010000322.1 coordinate 1,918, forward strand.
GGCAGTACAGGAGAGTCGAACATGAGTAACCCATCCAATCGAGTATCAGAATTTTTTAATAGTGAGTCGGAAGCAACTAATTTATTATGGCAATACGTTAAATCATTAACTCCAGAGACAATTAACCAATTATCTAAACCTACTTCTACTGAAGTATTACAGGTAATGGAACGAAATATTATTGGACTTTTAGGCAATCTTCCTTCAGAACATTTCGGTATTACTATTTCTACTAGTCGTGAAAGCTTAGGTCGCTTATTAGCATCTGCGATGATTAGTGGTTATTTTTTGCGGAATGCAGAACAAAGAATGGGTTTTGAGATGGTTGTACAAGCAACAGAAGCTAATAATAGCGAAGTTGAATAATATTCTTTTAGAAAAATTATCAAAATAAATATTAACTCGGTAGAGATATAATCAGTCTACCGAGTTTTTTTGTTATTTATTGGTAATGGGTAATTATATGAATGAAAGTAGTTCTTCTATTCCTCATAAAATTATTGGTGTTGCTGTTATTTGGAATGACCAAAAACAGATTTTAATTGATAAACGGCTTCCCCAAGGTGCAATGGGTGGTTTATGGGAATTTCCGGGGGGAAAAATTGAAGTTGGTGAAACTATTCAAGAATGTATTAAACGAGAAATTTCGGAAGAGTTGGGAATAGAAATTGCCGTTGGAGAACATTTAATTACTATTGATCATGCTTATCCTCATTTGCGGGTGACTTTGACGGTACATCATTCTCAATATTTAGCTGGTGTTCCCCAAGCGATAGAATGTGATGAGATTCGCTGGGTAAGTTTGGATGAGTTGGATAATTTTACTTTTCCAGAAGCGAATGGGGAAATTATTGCAGCTTTGAGGAATAAGGATTAATAAAAATGATTATTCTGAATTATTTTAATTTATAAGTCTCTCCTTTATTAACTAATATTTCTCCCGTTAATAAATCTTTCACAGTTGCTAATAAAGTCTGTTATGCTGTATTTAAAATAGCATATTATTGTCTGAATCAGGATTTACAGGATTTAAGGATTTACAGGATGTGATTGTTTAATTATTGATTAGTTTTTGATGATTAGTATGAAGAAAGGTTAGTTTGGATTAAATAACCGTAATAATTAATACATTATTCACATTTAGTAATTATCAAATAATCATCCTGTTAATCCTATAATCCTGGATATCCTGATTCAGACAAAAGGTTAATTTTCATCAAATAAACATATCCATCAATACATCATTCACATCTAGTAATCATCAAATAATCATCCTGTGAATCCTCTAATCCTATCCTGTATCCCTTACGGGATGCGTTAGCCATTTCAGATAAATAGAAACATCATCAGTATATTCAACCCAGTGAACATCAAGATGTGATAAATCGTAAACTTGACCATTAAATGTGAAATTTCTCCAGCGTTTAACCTCTGTTTTAACAGTATTAAAATTTTGACCCATTAGTTAATATAAACTGCTATTATTGATACATTAATTCTGTTATGTTAATAGTATCAAAATCACAATGTCAATGAAATCAGATGTAGAAATAAATATACAAAATCGGCTATTAACCGTCAAATAATTATCATGTCAATCTTTAAATCCTGTCAATCCTTAAATCAGTGGACATCCTGATTCTGACAAAAAGATTTTTATGCAGAAATACAACCTGTTTCCTGGCATTTTTGATATTTGGATATTCTCAAAGAACCATGAGGTTGAATTTATTTAAATCACAGAAATATCCACAGCCACAATCCATTAAAATTAATTAAAATTATTTATTTATCAACGATGATTTTCTACAATAGTTAAAAAGACTTTTATAAAAGGTGTAAGTAAAAAAGTGTCTAAAACCGTTGCAGACGTGATGAGTCGTGATCCTATTCTCGTCCACCCTCAAACTCCCTTAAAAGAAGCTATCCAAATTTTAGCAGAAAAACGAATTAGCGGTTTACCTGTAATTGATGATGCAGGTAAATTAGTAGGAATTATCTCAGAAACAGACTTGATGTGGCAAGAAACTGGTGTCACTCCCCCAGCTTACATCATGATTTTGGATAGTGTGATTTATTTACAAAATCCTGCCACCTATGACCGAGATTTACATAAGGCTTTAGGACAAACTGTAGGGGAAGTTATGAGTAAAAATCCCCTGACTATTGCTCCCGATAAACCATTAAGAGAAGCAGCAAAATTAATACAAGATCACAAAGTTCACCGTCTCCCAGTCCTTGACAGTGTGGGTAAGGTAATTGGTATTCTAACTCGTGGTGATATTATTCGCTCTATGGCTACTGAGTAGATATTGGGGAGTAGAGGAATAGGGTACACAAATATTCTTTTGCAACTGACAACTGACCACTGACCACTGACAAAGGACAATTAAATGAGTGTTTCGGCTGATAGTATCAAAGAGTTACTGAGTTCTGAAAATTTAGGCGATCGCTTGCGTGCAGTCAATCAAATTCGGGAACTAGAACCACAAATCGGATTAGAATTAGTACAGATTGCTATTGGTGATAGCAGTGCGCGGGTGCGTTATTCGGCGGTAAGTCAAATGGATACCCTGGGAACACAGGATTTACCATTATCCTTGAAGATATTACGGGGTTTACTGAATGATCCTGAAGCAGATGTTCAAGCAGCCGCAGCAGACTGTTTAGGTGCGCTAAAATTACACGATGCTTTTGAAGATATAGAAAAGCTTTACCAGGAAACACCAGAATGGTTAGTAAAGTTTAGCATTATTGCCACATTAGGAGAATTAGGAGATCCGCGAGGCTTTGAATTACTAACCCAAGCGCTGGCTTCAGATAACGGCTTAATTCAAACTGCGGCCATTAGTTCTTTCGGTGAGTTGGGAGATCCAAAAGCAGTTCCTCTCCTAGTTCCCTACAGCACTAATCCAGATTGGCAAGTGCGTTATAGAGTTGTTCAAGCTTTAACTCATTTAGGCAATGATGAAGCTAAATCTGTTTTAGCAACTTTGGTAAATGACGAAGTAGAAGCCATATCTAATGAAGCTAAAAAAGCTTTAGCTTAATCAGCAGAAGCCCCACGTCTCACTATACCGGAGCGTGGGATGAATGCGCGTGAGTTGAGTTGCGTAGCCACAAATTGTATTTGAGCGTAGCGAAAACAAAGAAGGCTACAGCGACGAAACGAA
>JAKOGY010000323.1 GCA_028658405.1 Dolichospermum sp. ST_sed8
TTATGGGGAGAAATTATCAAGCTGTTCCTACCCCTTGTAGAGACGTTCCATGGAACGTCTCTACATTGATTTCTGGAGATGTCTAATTTCTATCTTAATCATTTTCCTAATCCCCAATCACCAATCCCCAGTACCCAATTCTCAAAATAAAAAAACAGATTGGAAGATGAGAAGTGAGCAACTGTGACAAACCAGACGTAAAATATTAATTGATCAGGCGATGCCTTATAAGTTCATAAGGTTCACTGAAAAACCCAGACTCTCTATACAGTAGCAGTTTTGGGCAACTAAGATTTAGTTATGTTGGGAAAAACAAAATGAGCATAGTATTTCAAATCGCTTTAATATCATTAGTCTTGTTCTCCTTCGTGCTTGTAATTGGTGTACCCGTTGTTTATGCCACACCTCAAAACTGGGTAGAATCTAAAAAACTACTTTGGGTTGGTTCGGGAATTTGGACGGTTTTAGTCGTGTTAGTTGGTATATTAAACTTTTTTGTGGTTTAGTTGAATGCTTTAACTATTCACTAACGCATACCATATACACTATTAGGAGCAGAAAAGCTCAGGTAAAGAGTCAAAAAAGAAAAATATTTCCTTTTCTAGATGACTTTTTCCTGATTGTGCTTTCCTGCTCTTCTATTTTGATAGCAGAAAAGTATATTAGTAAAGCAGTTATTGTAAATTTATTTAGAGGCAGTTATGGCAGTTTTTGAAGGAAATTTTCTGCAAACCGAGTCTTTTCGGTTTGCATTGGTAATAGCTCGCTTTAATGATCTTGTCACCCTGAAACTAGTAGAAGGATGTAAAGATTGCTTAAAGCGTCACGGTATCAATCCTGACCCCGAAGGTGATCAAGTAGACTATGTTTGGGTTCCTGGTAGTTTTGAAGTTGCTAATGTAGCTCGTCAGTTAGCCATGTCTGGCCGTTATGATGCCATAATTTGCCTTGGTGCAGTCATCAAAGGACAAACACCACATTTTGATTATGTATCGTCTGAAGTTTCTAAAGGCGTTGCTGCGGCTAGTTTCCAAACAGGTGTACCTGTGATTTTTGGTATTTTGACCACAGACACCATGCAACAGGCATTAGAACGAGCCGGCATTAAGAGTAATCACGGTTGGGAATATGCCATGAATGCTATAGAAATGGCTAGTCTCATGCGTCAATTACGCCCGAATTTAGCGGGTTAAGTCAGTTGTCAGTTGTCAGTTGTCGGTGGCAAAATTATTTCCCCCTGCACCCTGCTCTCTACCCCCTGAAAAAAGAATTTAATTTAGGGGTTGACAACTGAGAATAAATCTGGCATTATGAAATTGTTGAGTAATCGCGGGTGTAGCTCAGTGGTAGAGCGCAACCTTGCCAAGGTTGATGTCGTGGGTTCGAATCCCATCACCCGCTTTCTGGTTAAAGAAAGTATATTGGAATAAGACTAACTATTCTTCCATCTCTACTAACTTCGTAGAGGATGGATTTTTAGATTATGAGTTTGTTACTCCCTTCCCAATATAAGATTATCTATCTTCTTCCTTCTTCCTTCGTGTTCTTCGCGCCTTCGTGGTTCATTTAATCTAAATTCTTTTAGTATGAAGGAAGTAGTAAACTTTCAGAACCATATCATTAGAAGTAATTTTAAGTTTCCCCGTGCTGATTTTCAGGAAAAATGGGGAATAATGTAAAAACCGCTCAAGTTATTGATCTCGCTTGTGCAACCTCAAAAACCAGATAAAATTGATTTAAATACGGAATATGCTTGTCCTTGTCGTCGCAAAGGACAGTTAATTCCTATTGTACTCACAGAAGCCTTCGGATGCGATCGCTGTCAGCAGATTTTTGTAGTAGAAGGAAATGGATATGTATTAGAACAACTATCTACCACCCATCCCTATAAGCGGGCGTGGCGCTGGAAAGGTAATACTTGGCAAGTTGTTCAACCTCGCTTGGGACAAAGTTATTTACCAATAGCACTAAGCGTTATTTTTGTGTTAGTCATTATATGGCTACCATTAGCTCTGCGATTGGCTACAAGTTCCAGTATTCTCGCTTGGGCAATGGTAGCGATACTATTGGCAATTCTACCCGCACTAATGGTCTGGCTTACTTACAGACGATAACCCATGATAGGTGAAGTGATTGATGATTACCCCGAACCGATGACAAGTGCCAAACGCGCTTTTCAGGCTTCCCTGAAATTGGGAACGACTAAGGGAATAGAGAGGAGTCGCGCTGTGTTAGCAATGGCACAAGCGATAGAAAATGATTTTGATGAAATTCTCGAAGCTAATACCCTGGATTTGGAAGCAAGTCGAGAAATGGCAGTTCCCGAATTAATTTTGGACTGGTTGAAGTTAACTCCCTCTCGGTTGGAGAATACAATCAAGATTCTCCAGCGATTGGGGGAATTATCTGATCCTTTACGAAGGGTAAGAACTGCTGATTATCAACAGGAAGATTCTCAAAGTTATACTCAGTTAATGCCTTTAGGGGTAATTGCCTTTATTTATGAGGCTTTCCCCGACCTAGGGGCGATCGCTGCTGGTTTTTGTATAAAAACTGGCAATAGTATTATTCTCAAAGGGAGTACAGAATCTAGTAATTCTAATACAGCGATCGCTAACGCACTGCAAACAGCTATTACTAAGGTCGGTTTACCAGCAGGTTCTGTAGAATTAATCACCGATGAACATGGTGCTTCAATCCGAGATTTAGTCACTCAGGATCAGTATTTAAATTTAGTTATTCCCTACGGACGTTCTAGTTTAATTCAACAGGTAGTTAGACAAGCAACTTGCCCAGTTTTAAAATCAGCAATGGGCAATTGTTACCTGTATTGGTCAGTGAATAGTAGCTTAGAAATGATCCGCTGGATGATTATGGATAGCCATGAAAGTGAACCAGATCAAGTAAATGCCATTGAAAAAGTATTAATTCATCGTCAAGCATTACCTTCTTCTTTATCAGTGCTGTGGGGTAGCTTAAAAGAAAAAGGTTTTGAACTCAAAGGTGATGCGGAATTAGTGGCGGCATTTCCTCAATTACAATTAGCAAAAGATGAAGAATGGGGAATACCTTATTTAACCAAAACAGTGGCTTTTAAATTAGTAGATAGTTTAGAAAGTGCGATCGCTTGGATTAATCACTATAGTAGCAGTCATGCTGACAGTATCGTTACAGAATCCTACCAAGAAAGTCGCCAATTTGCATTAGGAGTAAATAGTGCCTCTACCTACATTAATGCTTCCCCACGCTTTTCCCGTTACTCCCTACGAGGAGAAGCTGTATTTTTAGGAATGTCCAATCAAAAAGGACATCGCAGGGGATTTATTAGTTTGGAGACTTTAACGACAGTGAAGCACATCATTCAGGGGAATGGTAGGTTTTAGTAGTGAGGAGTGAGAAGTAAAACTGTTATATATTTAAAATAGTCATTAAATATATTCAGCTATTTCTCACAGTCCGCACAATTTTATAAATAGGGAGTTTCAGTTATATGTCAAACCGACTAAAGCTTTTTCGAGAAAGAATGGCAGCTTTTGAAGGTGCAGCAAATCCATCTGAAGCAATTGAAAGCGGTTATTATGTTCACGCACCAGGAAAATTACTGGTAGATACTATTTCCGGTCGCATAGCACTACGTCCATCTTCTTCACATCTTCTTTTAGGAGGAATTGGATCTGGTAAAACTACCCAATTGTTAGTTGCTTGTCAACAAATTAATGAAATAGAAGATACCCATGCAATCTACGTAGATGTTAGTTTATATACAGATATTTCTCAAATAACAAATGGTGTTCTCACTGCGATCGCTGGATTAGAACTTGCTAAACTAATTGAAGATAGTAAAGATGAACATATTATACAATCTATAGATTCAATTCGTAATCTGGCAAATGGTTATACATACTACTATGATCACAATGATGACTATGATAACTACGACTCAGACTTGATCAGCAGAAAAGGTATTATTCCGAAGAAATCAGAAGGATATGGTATAAGTTTAGATTTACTAGAACTGGTTAGCAAATTAACTAAAGCTGCTTCTGAAAAATATGGAAATATCGTTTTTTTATTTGATGGACTTGATAGATTAGATGATACTAAAGTTTTTATGCAGCTTGTGTATTCTGATGCAAAAGCAATATCATCTGTGGGTATTGGTTTAGTATTAGTAGGTTCATTAACTGCAATCTATGGTAACTTTCGTGATACAGTTGATAAAAGTTTAGATTACTTCTGCTATCAGCCGTTTTTTGATGTAGAAAATGATTTAGAAGCTTATAATTTCTTTGAAAAAATTATTCAAACTCGCTTATCTGAAGATTTTATAGAAAAATCCGCAATTAAAGTATTGATTCTCTCTTCTGGTGGAGTTTTACGAGACTTCATTACTTTGACACAAGCATCTATTGAGGAAACATATCTGTCAGGAGAAGATCAGGTAGGACAAAAACAAGTGTTAAAGGCTGTTGATGATTTTAGTAGAAGTCAACTACTCGGAGTTTCAGATAAAGAGTTAAATATTCTTGAGCAAGTTATCAAAACTAAAACATTTATTCCTAGAACTGATGAAGATTTGAGATTACTGGTAAGAAGACTGATTTTGGAGTATCGAGAGCCAAAAATAAGTTATGCAGTTCATCCAGCAATTAAACAAATATTAGAACAAATACCAGTTCAAAGCTATTGTTAAAATGATTAATTTACTTACTTCACTTTCTATTGATGAATTTTTACAGCGAATTGGCTCACAACCAAACGGAAATACTTGGTCAGCACTCATTACTTCAAATTTAGATAGTCAGCAATTAGTAGATGATTTACAAGAAACACTTACCATTTTTGCAGAATGTAAAGTGGGATGTTTCTCTGCAAATAATGAAACTAATACTCTGATTCAGACAAATTAATATTCTTCACATCCTAAAAATCCTCAAATCCTGGAAATCCTGATTCAGACAAATTAATATTCTTGACATCCTGAAAATCCTCAAATCCTGGAAATCCTGATTCAGACAAATTAATATTCTTCACATCCTAAAAATCCTCAAATCCT
>JAKOGY010000324.1 GCA_028658405.1 Dolichospermum sp. ST_sed8
GGAAATAGTGGAAATAGTGGAAATAGTGGAAATAGTGTGAAAACTGGAGGTACTACTAACAGCGGAAATAGTGGAAATAGTAATAGTAGTGGTAGCGGAAATAGTGGAAATAGTGGAAATAGAGACAGTAGAGACAGTAGAGACAGTAGAGATAGTAGAGACAGTAGAGATAGTAGAGACGGTCGAGACGGTCGAGATAGTAGAAATAGTAGAGACAGTAGAGACGATAGAGACGATAGAGATGATAGAGGTACTAGTAGTAGGAGATAATAGGGCAATTTTCAACTAAAATGAAGACATATTTATAAATCTCTGCGGATAAATTCCTATCAAAAATCTAGAGGTAATGGGAAAGGTATTTTTTTCCATTATCTATTACCAATTACTAAATTAATCTCATGAAAAATGACTTCCCTGAATCAAAAAAAACCTTAACTCCAGAAATGGAATTTTCCGAAAAATTAACTTTTCGGGATTATCTCATTGCTACAGAACAGAAGGCAAATAAACCTTTACCAATTTGGCGATTAATTGCCCCTTTATTCGTTCAAATAGGTTTAATCCTGGCTGTACCTTCCCAAGCAATGTATACAGACATGACTGGTAAGACGGTAATTTTGCAAACTGTACCTATAAATCCTAATGATGTGGTACGGGGTTCTTCATTAAACTTGGATTATAATATTTCCCGTCCCGAAACTTTGAGAAGATTACCAGGTTGGAATGAATGGTTGCGAAGAAATTCCCGCAGAGGTAGACAAATCTCCCAAGGAAGTATCTTATATCTGATTTTGCAAGAACGACAATCTTTTAATAGGAATCAAGAACGAGAATCTTTTGACAGGAATCAAGAACGAGAATCTTTTGACAGGAATCAAGAACGAGAATCTTTTGACAGGAATCAAGAACGAGAATCTTTTGACAGGAATGAACTTCAGTCTTGGAAACCTATCCGGGTAAGTAGTAATCGTCCTGTTTCTTTATCTAATGATCAGGTAGCTTTAAAAGGTAATTATCAAGACGGCTTGGTTAATTATGGGTTGGAAAACTATTTCATTCCTGAAGAACAAAGACGACAGATTAATGAGGATATTTCCCAAATTCAGGAAAATAGAAATGGTAGACAACAACCAATATTAGTGAGAGTAAAAGTAGATCCTCAAGGTAATGCTATTCCTCTAGGTTTGTCAATAAAAGATGCCTCTGGTGAACGTAGAGATCGCAATTATCGTTTTCAATAGTATCATGTAGGGTGGGCAATGCCCACCTGAAGATACAGCGGTTCTTAATTGAGTCAGGTACAAGAACCCCACCTCCACCCCCTGACAGGTGTAGGTTTTTTACATTGAAAAGGTTGGTTTTTGTTGCTCCGGTTTTTGTTGGCGATCGCCAAATCCTGGGAAATCAGTCATGTTTGGGTCTAAAAAGTGACTAAGTTATTTAATGTAGACATGAATAAAAACATACTAAACCACCTTGTTTCATCTGAGCAAATTGTGATTAGGGACGGGTAGAATTGTTGAAAATAGCTTGGTTTTGAAGCCAATCTTTACCCACCTGAATAGTAATATCTGAACCAATATTACCAGTGCTTTCTACGCGTACTTCCCCAAATCCCAACAAACTCCGCACTGATTCCGCGCTATCTCCATCTCCTTGTTGTGCCACAATGTGAGTTGTATCTAGGGGTTGTCCCCAGGATTTAGAGAAAAAGATATTGGTATATCCGGCTTTTTCCAATGTTTTAATTAGGGGGCGTAATTGAGAGCGGTCGCCTCCTGTACTATCTTGAATAGCTACACTTAAGCGACCAGGATTACTGAATGATGTTTCTGCTGTCTTGGCTTCTAAACCAAAGTGCTGTGTCATTAATTTAGCAATATTACGCCCATCTGGAACCCAGTAGCTGGCATCAAACTCATGATTTTCGCTAAAGCGCCCAGGTAGCATTAACATTTGCATATTCGAGCGATTGATTTTTGAGCCAAAACCAGTTAGTGCTACTAATTCTTCGACAGATAAGTTAGTATCAATATTTTCCTTAACAACATTGAGAATATCTGGTAATCGGGTGATAGTTGTCGGGTTCAGAGTCTGTTCAATTAAAGCCCGTAAAACTATCTGCTGGCGCTGAATACGACCAATATCTCCCAGTTCATCATGACGATAGCGGAGTAATTGCAAGGCTTGTTCACCATTGAGATGTTGTTGACCTGCTTTTAAGTTGATGTATAAATGCTGGGAATCATCCCGATATTTCATATTTTTGGGGACATAGACATTCACTCCCCCCAAAGCTTCAATTAGCTTACTAACGCCCAAAACATTAATACGGATGTAACGATCAATTCCCACCCCACCCAAAAGATTACTAACGCTTTTTGCTGTTAAAGCAGGACCGCCTTCCATATTAGCAGCATTAATTTTCTTCACCCCATGGCCTTCAATTTCTGTGCGGGTATCTCTAGGCACAGAAAGCATGACTATTTTCTTTGTCTGGGGATCAAATTTGATCAACAGCATCACATCAGAAAGACCGTCAAAAGAATTAATTTGCGGATGATATCTCAGATTTTTACTTTCGGTAGGTGCGTTTTGTACGTCTGGAGGTAGGACACTCATGCCCAGTAACAGGATATTAACAGGGCGAGTCAGTTGGGAAAATTGTAACCCATTGCCAGAAATACTATCACCATCAAATACCGCCTCTTCCTGGGGACTGAGTTGAGCTTGTTGCAAAGGCGTACTTTCCCAAGAAACCGCCAATAGCGCCCCAGCAATTCCTGATACTATGGCAATCCCCCCCATACCCACCGCAAACCATAGCCACCGTCCCGATTTTGATGGACGAGAATTTTTCCCTTTACCCTGATTATATTTAGCTTTTGCGGCTCTTTGTTTTGCTGCTGATGTTTTTTGACTAGTCACAGACTTCCTCTTACCTACGATTTTAAATAAACTAAATTTGCCGACTCAACATATCTAAGACAAATCAGACTATAATAGCCAACTCCTCATCAGTTTGCTATAGAAAACTTCTAAATTCCAGAATTCACTGAGTCAGGAGAAATAAGAATTACTAATTACCTACTTACGCCATACTCGTTCCGCCAAGTTACTAAATCCTGGTAAACGGGAAGATTTGCCTTGAATGATCCGAAACATTAACCACACACTTACTAAAAAATAACCAGAAGTCAGGAAACTATTGAGGATTAATAAGCGCAGTGTCAAAAAATCCGTTGCCGCCCCAGTAGTTAACAATAGATAACCTGACATCCAGATAAAAGCCAAGGTAATAGACAAACGACTGACTGTCAGTTGTTCCCGGCTACCCCGACGCTGGTACAGATTCCAAAGTGAGGGAAAAAAGCCGACAATGGGAATCAAATATAAAATGAGTTGTGTTTTGGAGATATCTGTATCTTTTGGCGGTAAGTTATCCATATTGGTTGATGTGATCATAAACTAGAGATGGTGAATAATAGTTATTAAATTAGAGATATAGCAATCTTAAACGATTCCTGAACAATAGTAACTACTGTAGGCTGGGCAATGCCCACCTTACGGATATTATGGTTACGCCACCCAAGCTATCAAAAATCAAGTAGGAGTCCTATAATAACCTAAGTTACCCATGAGGCAGGAGGCAATTGTTAACTGCAATTACCCATGATCAGCCTCAATAGGATTGATACTCTGTACAGAAGAAATCGCCTGAGTTCCATAGTGTAATTATTTAAAAATGCAGACACGCAAGCTACTCAATTGGTGGCAAACACTGACACCCATAGCCAGATTTTTAGCGATCGCCCTACTTGCGCCCTTATTAGTTCTCAATGGTTGGGCTATTGCCGCAATTTTCAATTATTTTCATTCCCTGATCGTTATTTTAGTCGGCGCTTCCGTATTAGCATTTCTCCTCAGCTACCCCGTGAGTTGGATGGAAAATCACGGAGCTAAACGAGAACAAGTAGCCATCTTGGTATTTTTGTTAGCATTATCTATTTTATTAGCTCTAGGTGTCACCCTGTTTCCTCTCGCCCTGACTCAAGCCCAACAACTGGTGGCACGTTTACCAGAATTAATTGATTCAGGACGTTCTCAATTAATGATCCTCAATGAAAAAGCAGAAAGTGCCGGTTTACCAATCAATCTTGATGCTTTAGCTGCACAGATCAATGATCGCGTCAAAGGACAATTACAGGCGATCGCCGGACAGGTACTAAATTTAGCGGTGATAACTGTTACCAGTTTGCTAGATTTCCTCCTGACAATGGTATTAACCTTTTATTTATTACAACATGGTGGAGAACTTTGGCAAAGTTTAGTAGAATGGCTACCCTCTAAATTTCGTAATCCCTTTTCTCAAACAGTCCGGTTAAGCTTTCAAAATTTTTTTATCACCCAATTAATCTTATCAACCTGCATGGCTTCTGCCTTGATTCCCACCTTTTTGTGGCTGAAAGTTCCTTTTGGCTTATTATTTGGGTTAACTATTGGCATCATGGCACTTATCCCTTTTGGTGGTTCTGTGGGTATCGCCCTGACAACCACTTTAGTTTCACTTCAAGATGTTTCTATGGGAGTGAGAGTATTAATAGCTGCCGTAATCGTGCAGCAAATTCTCGAAAATCTGATTGCACCGCGCATTTTAGGCAGTTTTACGGGTTTAAACCCCGTTTGGATTTTAATTTCTGTCTTAACTGGAGCAAGAGTTGGCGGACTTTTAGGAGTAATTGTGGCTGTCCCCTGCGCTGTTGTCATTAAAAGCATCATCAGTGCCATTCGTCCCTCGGCGCTTAATCTTGATACAGAAGACTCTTATCCAGAAGAATCTCCCTCAATAGAAAATAATAATTCCTTAAGTATTCCTCAAATCAACTTATAGCAATAGTTAGCAGTAGGGTGGGCAATGCCCACCGAATATTGCCAAAACCCAATATTATTTTTATAGACATAGGAGTAACCGTTCTATAAAACTTACCCAAAATTACCAAAGTCTAGACACATCTGGACAGCGATAATCTTAGTGTTTAT
>JAKOGY010000325.1 GCA_028658405.1 Dolichospermum sp. ST_sed8
ATTTCGTGCGTTACGCGAAACGCTAACGCACCCTACAAATACGTAATTTTGTTCAAGAATCAAATCGGATTTCTATATTACCTATTACCTATTACCTATTACCTATTACCTATTACCTATTACCTATTACCTATTACCTATTACCTATTACGTAAAAAATGAGTAACGAAGTTCAGACTATATTTAATCGCATTGCTCCTGTTTATGACCAACTTAACGATCAGTTAAGCTGGGGACAACACCGCATTTGGAAAGAAATGACAGTCAAATGGAGTGCAGCTAAACTTGGTGATATTGGCTTAGATTTGTGTTGCGGTAGTGGTGATTTAACTTTTCGGTTAGCACGCCATGTAGGAATGACAGGCCAAGTTTATGGAGTTGATTTTTCGGCTAATTTACTAAATTTTGCTCAAGAACGCGGCAAAAAATCCTATCCCCAACCTCCTATTACTTGGATAGAAGCAGATGTATTAAATTTACCTTTTGATGATAATTATTTTGATGCAGCTACTATGGGCTATGGATTAAGAAATGTTAAAGATATTCCTGGTAGTCTTCAAGAAATACACCGTGTTCTTAAACCAGGGTCAAAAGCCGCAATTTTAGACTTTCATCGTCCCAGCAATGAACAGTTACGCGCTGTGCAACAGTGGTATTTAAATAATTGTGTAGTTCCCATAGCCACTAATTTAGGCTTAAAAGATGAATATGCTTATATTAGCCCTAGTTTAGACCGCTTCCCCACTGGGAAGGAGCAAATAGAGTTAGCGCGTCAAGCTGGTTTTGTGGATGTTACACACTATCCCATTGCTAACGATATGATGGGAGTATTGGTAGTAAGTAATTAAAAATTAAAAATTAAAAATTAAAAAAACTTCTACCGATTACCAATTACCAATCACCCAATCCAAAAAACTGTGGATTTGTCCCGAATTCTATTATATATATCTCCCCCCATCTTGGGTGGATTAATTGGCTATTATACCAACGACATAGCCATAAAAATGTTATTTCGTCCCTATAAAGCAGTTTATATTTTGGGACAAAAAGTTCCGTTTACTCCTGGTTTAATTCCTAGTAATCAGGAACGGTTAGGACAAAATATTGCTAATGCGATTATGAAGTCGCTCCTGACTCCAGAAGAAATCCAAAATCTGGCGCGAAAACTCCTGCAACCGGAACGGCTACAAGGCGGAATTTTCTGGTTATTACGTCTGGTAGTTGATCAAGTTAAAGGTGATAAAAACCCTCGTAGCACTAAGATTTTGGCGGGAATTTTACGTGATTTATTGGGTGAATCTTTACCTCGTCTTTTGAAGGTTTTAGCGCGACAAGAAACATTTTTAGAAACGCAAATTAACCAAATATTTGACAAGGTATTACTAGAGTTTCAACTTAGTGAAGAACAATCTATCCGGTTAGCTGATTGGTTATTAGAGATAGTTCTACCTCCAGATAGATTACGACAAGTTATAATTGATTTTTTAACAGATCGCACAATTCAAACTATTGATGAAAGCTTTCGAGAAAAAACCAGTGGTACTTATTGGGTAGTAGCAAATCTGTTTGGATTAAAGAATACTCTGACTCGATTGCGGACATTTTGTTTAGATGAAAAGGAAGCAACTAACAAAAGATTACAAGAATTAATTAAAGATCTAAAAATGCGCGATCGCATTAAGGAAGTATTAGAGAATTTATCTTTACAAAATCTCCCCGTTGGTACAGTGCGTCAACTGCGAAAAACTATTAGAGATAATGTGCGTCAATATCTGCAAAATAGTGGTAGCGATTTGCTCAAAGAATTAACAGAATCGGCTGACTGGGAAAGAATTTCTATTGTCTTACTCAATCGTTTAAGTAGTTCACCAGTTGTCAATACTTCTTTAGAAGTTGTAGCGCGGGATTTGGCAGTAATTTTAGAGAAGTATTTAACTCAAGATTTGGAAGTTATTGTCCAGCAAGCAATTCCGATTTTATCTATAGATCAAGTAATTGTAGAACGAGTAAAAGCTACTTCACCGGCTGAATTGGAAGATGCAATTGAGGGAATTGTCAGAAATGAATTACAAGCAATTGTAACTTTAGGTGGTGTTTTAGGTTTTGTTGTCGGTTTATTGCAAGTAGGATTTTTATTCATTAGTCAATCTATGTAATAGGTGACAGGGAACAGGGAACAGGGAATAGGGACTAAATAAGGGGTCAGAAAAGAATTTTCTTCTTTCTTTCTTCTTTCTTCTTTCTTCTTTCTTCTTTCTTCTTTCTTCTCCTGACTCGGTGACTCGGTGACTTGGTGACTCCTGATTCAGTGACTCCTACTATAGTCAAGACTGTTGTTTACCAGAGGCACATTTTTTGCTCCAGCATCGTTCTAAAAGTTGAATTCGCCAAAGAAGGGCAAAGCGTTGGGGACTCAAGACTAGTTGAATATCATGGCTAAACAATGGCTGGTTTAAATATTGCCAAAGAGGAAATTTAATTTTTGTGTATTTGGGAGTCATAGGAGGAAAAAAATATTATATAATTATCCCGGACTGATTTGGAAGTTTAGTTCATAGATTTCCACTACTAATACCTTCATTATCTAAGATTAAACTAGTATTTAACAATTGTCTTTGATATATTGCGAAAGTTAAGAAAATTTTACAGAATTATTTTTGCACTGTTTAAAAAAGTGTAACCAAATCCTGAATTTGTTGATGATAATAATTCTGGAAGGGGGAAAGACTAAAAAGAAAATTTTGGTATGCCATAGACATTTGCCTAGGGACTTCATCAACGGGAACACTACCAAAACTTGTTCCTAAGCCAGGAATGGCAACTATATTAATCTGCTTTTGTAAACTATTGCCATATAATTTATTATGTTGACGGATAGCCAAAAGGGTTGACCAGATAGATTGGTAAACATGATCTTTACCAGCTATTGACATTTGCATTCTCAGGGTAGGTGTATGAGCAATAAATGGGTGTAAGGTATGATGAGTTTCTAAAATTAAAGATGTGCCTATAGGTTGTTCTCCTAAATATAGTTCTTGAATGCGTTGTTGTAATAACTTTTCTACATCTTCGCCAAAAAATCTGAGAGTTGAAGCATCAACACTATTAGCAGAAGTCAGGGAACTAGCAGCCGTAACTACACAATCAAAAAAAGGTAGTTCTTCAATAGTACCATTAACTATTTCTACATTAGGTAAACCAGCAAAGTAATCGGCAAAGGTTCTACATAAAAAGGTTTTAGAATCTAGTAAAATTAGTTTGAGTGGGATGTTATAACTCCAGTCTTGATTTGCATCTAAGTTGGTAATTTTAGTTTTATAGTTTGTTTCCTGTTACCTACCACCTTAAATTTAAAATACCCACTTCTAACTTAATCTATATCATGAGTAAACAATTAAATTACCTGTCTATTTAAAAACATTGTACAATTTGTAACAAGCTCTTATTTTGCAAAAAGTGGGCTTCAATTTCTTTAGCAGCCAAGGGCTTAGAAAATAAGTAGCCTTGACCAAATTCGCATCCAAGTTGCTTCAACCATTGTAATTGCTGTGGTGTTTCAATTCCTTCTGCTACAACAGATAATCCGAGTTGATTACTCAAGGTGATAATTGTACTCACGACCTGATAATTACGATTTCCTTCCTGCATTTGACTGACAAAAGATTGATCAATTTTCAAACTATCAGCGGGTAAACGATGAAGATAATTAAGTGATCAATAACCAGTACCAAAGTCATCAATACTAATTTGATTTTTTCTTAACTTTAATTCGGTTAATAAATTTATGAAGCAGTAATTCCTGGGCGTGTTTGTTTTCTTTTCGCTTTAATGGTTCAGTCATAGTTCAAAATAGATAGGATTACCTTTTATTCAATTTGCTCATATTTTCATCCTCATTAACGTTAAGTTTATCAACATACGGCGGTTGAACCATGCTAAAAATTTCTGGTTATCAAATTCAAACGAAAATTCATGAAAGCTTCCACTCCGTAGTCTATCAGGGAATTAGGACATCAGATAATTTACCTGTCATCTTCGTTGTTAGCAAAAATGGCAGAAGATCGTTATCAAAGTGCTTGGGGAATTAAGCAAGATTTAGAAAAATGTTTTATTCAATTACAACAAAATGGTAACATTGGTTCTTTTGTTTTAGCACAAGAGGACATATCTAATAAGTTTCATATTTCGGAAAAGCTCTATGGTAGAGAAAAGGAAATCGAAAAGTTATTAACTGCCTTCGCTAGAGTTACGAGAATTTAAGACAGAACAGCCAATTAATGGGGTAGAAATGGTTTTAGTGGGGGGATATTCTGGTATTGGTAAATCGGCACTGGTACAGGAAATTTATAAAACTATTACACACAGCCGGGGTTATTTTATTGCGGGTAAATTTGATCAGTATCAACGGAATATTCCTGATTTTGCGATCGCTCAAGCTTTTAAATCACTGATTAAACAATTATTGACTGAAAGTGAAGTTCAATTAATGCAATGGCGCAAAAAACTCTTAACTGCATTAGGTGCTAATAGTCGCATTATTAGCCAGATCATTCCCTCATTAGAACTGATTTTAGGAAATCAGCCAGATGTACCTATTTTACCACCAACGGAAGCCCAAAATCGCTTTAATCAAGTCTTCCAAAATTTTATTCGCGTTTTTACTCAGTCAGATTATCCCTTAGTAATTTTTTTAGATGACTTGCAATGGTCAGATAGTGCTTCTTTGAAATTACTTCAACTTTTCATGAATGAATTTATTAAATCTCTTTATACAGAAAATTTGCTGATATTTGACAGAAAAATAGGTAATTGGCAATATCCTGGTATTTTATCGGGTCAAGTCTATGATGAAGAAATTCGGCTACCGCAGATGCAACGAACTAATTTTCAGGGAGGTTTGTTTTATTTTTACCTGAATAAATTATTTCTTTGTTATTTGTTTGATGATTTGACATACTCACCGACCTGAAGGTGCGGTGATTCTTGACGCTTCACTGACTGACGCTA
>JAKOGY010000326.1 GCA_028658405.1 Dolichospermum sp. ST_sed8
CCACGATTAATAAATTCTTGGTTATCTAGTCTTTTATCAATACCAATAACTTTTTCTTCTAGGGTTTTAATTTCCCCAGATAGTTCTGCTTGGCCGATTTCCAGTTTATTTAGTCTATTATCAATAGTTTCTAGTTTTTTGTTGACTTCAGCAAATTGCTTCTCCATTTTTTGGTTGACTTCAGCAAATTGCCGATCCATTTTTTGATTGACTTCAGCAAATTGCCGATCCATTTTTTGATTGACTTCGGTAAATTGCCGATCCATTTTTTGATTGACTTCGGTAAATTGCTTCTCTATCTTTTGATCCAGACGAGACAAGATTTCTTCCAGAGTATAAGTGAGAATTGGTGGGTTGGTTGTCATATATTTTGGTGGTATTTGCTTGATGGACAATTATTAATATCTGGAGTTTGGACTAATTTCTTCGGCTAAAGCTTCAGACGCAAGCTGAGAAAAGGTTTCAGGCTTTAGAAGTCTCCTTTGGATTCGTAAGTTCCAATGCTTGCCTAGTAAGGGTTTCAGGCTATGGAAGTCAATTTAGTCCAAACTCAAGTAATATTAGACATCTCCAGAAATTAAATATGCGTGACCTGAAACAAAAATCTTTGGGCGGGAGAAGGTAGTATAGCCAAGAAGATCAATTAAAATGTGGATACCATCATCATGAATATGACGGGCTGCGGCTTCTGGTGATAAACCAGCAAGATTGACAAAAACATCACACCCATCTTGAATTTGAGTGGTAAACTCATCAGTGGCATTAATTAAGTCTTTCTGCAAAAGTTTGGAAAAGGTTGTAAGCTTCAATAGCAAACTTTTGAGGATTCCAAATAGGTGATAAAGTATCTTTTTGCTTAGATTGTATTAACTTTTGTTGTAATTGATGACGTAAATCTAAATCAGTTCCTAATTTTACTCCCCACTCAATATACTCTTTCCAATTCTTTGCCACTCCTTCGCTAATGCCAACAGCTTTGAGAAATGAAGATCCCATTCGTGAAGTTGCTTGTTCACCAGAGAGGGTAACTATAGGTAAATTAAACCAAAGAGACTCTAAATTGTGAGTACCACCATTATAAGGGTAGTTATCCAGAAGAATATCAGCAATTTGGTAAACGATGCGATGATCTTCTTCTAACTTTTGACGAACCATAAATCTACATCTTTCTGGATCTATGCCAGTTTGCTTACATTCTTGTTGATATAGTGATCTCACGATTTCTACGTCATAATACCCTTTATGAAGCAAAATACTATCAGGAACTTGCTTAATAATACTTATATGTGATTTTACTGATTCTGGACTAATCTTGTTTCCTGATGCCACACACAAATAAACAACATTATTGGCGGTAATATCTAAATCTTTTCGGACTGCGTCACGCTCTATGATTTTAGCGGTAAAATTGGCGATCGCCACGGCAAAATCTGGCATTCGGATTAACTGTTCCTGGTAATGAGTTTGAACTGACGGTGGATGAGTATAGCGATCGCAAAGATAATAATTTTTTTCAGAAATATAAGGAGGTTCACAACCAAGCCAAGAAAAAACTGCTTTTGCCGGAGAATGGTACAAAATTAAAGCATGATTAGGATTCATTACCGAGTCCATATCAATCAGAATATCTAGGTTATCTCTTCGCAACTTTTCTAACATATCTATATTGGATTTTTCAGAAAAATCAAAGAAATTATCAGTCATTTGTTTAAACTCTTCAGTAAGGTCATCGAAGGGATCTCGCCCTGTAAAATAAAGATGTAGATGGGGGGTAAGCTTGGACCATTCTTTAATAATTCCCTGACTACACCAACCGACAGAATGACGACGAAAGTGTTTGGAAATAATCCCTATGCGTAGAGGTTGGGCAGATTCCTGCCCTGATTTTGGAGATATTTGACGAGTTTCTGGTACGTTCACAGGAGTTAAGCATAGCTGGTTATATGCCCTGGCGATCACTTTATTGAGATGTCCATTTAAATCAATGCGATCACGCAGATAAGGTAAGTAGAATACTAAATCTTTATACAGCAATTTCACTTCTGACTCTTGGAGTGTAATATTTGGTTGTAGCAATATTGCTTCTAGCTGTTGGAAATATTGCTGTGCCATCTCAATTAATCCTGATTCTAAATAGGCTATTATTAAGGTTAATAAAACCCTAATTCTATCTGTTTTTCCGCAATTTGCCGCATAGTGATTGGCAGCTTGTCGGACTAGAGAAAAGTTTCGTTTAATTAGTAACAAGGCTTGACGTAGACATTTTTCTGCTAATGATAATTGTTGTTTGTTGACGTATAATTTACCTAAATTAAGGTGAGCTAAGGTAAAATCTGGTTTAATTTCAATAGCCTTTTGATAAGCAGCAATAGCCTGTTCATCCTGGTTTTGTAATTGCCAAATTGCTCCCAAATTACAATAAGCCGCAGCCAGATGAGGATTAATTTTCAGTGATTTTTGGTAAGCAGAAATAGCTTCCTCAAATTTACCCAAGCCTTGCCAAGTATTACCCAATTGATTATAAGCAGGAATATAATCAGGTTGAATTTTAATAGCTGCTTGAAAACAACCAACTGCTTTTTCTAAATCACCTAGTTTTACCAGTTTTTTACCTTCTTCAAACTGAGAACGAGCGTCAGGATGAATATTATGAATTAATCTATTAACTAAGGGTATTAATTGTTTGCGAGATAATCGCATTTCTCCTTGATTTATGTTTGTTGGTAACTGCCAACCCAACTTTTGTAACATGGGTTCTAAAGCCTGTGCTGTTAAAGTTGTCGGTGCATAAATTACTCCTATCTCACGGGCATTTTGTTGTAATAACTCCCGTTCTAAAAATACCATCATCTGGGTACAAATTCCTTGCTGACGATGGATAGGAGCAACAAATAAAGATAGGAGTTCGCCTTGGAAATTTGGTAATAATTCCCCAATGGCAAAACCTACCATTTCTCCCTCCAAAGAAGCAGAAACTCCCACTAACTCACCCCGTTGAGGTTGAGTTTGCCAACGTTGTTGTAAACTGGGGAAGGTATAAGGGTCATAGGGTGCTAAACTTTCTGCATTCAGATGATAAACTTGCTGAAATTTAAAGTTTACAGATTCAGATTTTTCAGTCACAATGGCAGCATTATTCAAGCTAGAACTTTTGACCGTTGGTTTACTGGTGACAATGCCTTGAGAACCAGGAAAAGTAATTAATCTTTGGATATCTTCATTCTCAAAACCCAGGGCTTTTGGTTGACTCACACCAGGGAGAACAACTACATCAAACAGTTCTTCTATTACCGTCTCTAATCGCAGCCAATGGACAATTTCACCATTTTTGAGGTTAATCACCAATAAGCCACATTCTGCTTGTTTTTTCTCGGCTTGCAAACGGTTTTCTAATGACAGTCCTGTGAAGTTACGCGTCCTCAGTTTAGACGTTCCCACTAAGGCATAATTACCCCAAAAGGCTAAACCCCTCACAAAACCAGAACAAAAGGTAATGGGAACAAATTTACTATCATTAAGGTAGCCTAATTCTCCTGTCCCTGCATTGAGTAACCATAGCTTGTTTTGATACCAACGGGGCGAATGGGGCATAGATAGGTTAGTGGCGATGATTTCGTTGCTGGGTATGTGGATAACAATACCTCCATTCTGCCGATGATCACGCCAACCTGCGGCTTTATCTGTAGCGCTGCAAGCTGTCACATAGGTAGGTTTACCTGCTACCATTGCTAACCCATTCAAATGACAACGATCCTCTGCTACTAGCTTGGTAATAAAGGGTGGTTGCCAAACTGGGGCGAAGCTATAACCAGATTTTATGGTAGCTAAACAGCTAAAATCTGTATTGATAAATAATGGCGTACCTGTGGCATCTAATACTAGATCATGGACATTGAGATCACCTGTGGTGTAACTGCGACTAGGTATATACAGGCGATCTGATTGCTGGTGTATTTCACCGGGTAATAAACAATTATCAAGTTGCCAAATTTGATACCGGGTACTCATGTATAGGCTGTGATTATTGCCATACAACCCCATTGGTTTATCAAATACTTGTTCCGTTACTGTCAAACCGCTTTCGGGGTTGCTACCCAATAAGATGAGGCGGTTGGTTTGATAGGTGGTGAAAGCAATGCTAATATGCTCATGTTGTAGCCAATTACTTAGTTCTGGAGAGGAACTGACTTGGGCGATAATTTCTAGGTTGGGTGCTGTTATATTCATGGTGGAAAATGAGAGATAAAGGTTTTACACTTTGGTTTACAGGATTAAGCGGTTCTGGTAAATCTACCCTTGCTAGAGCCGTAGAAACCGAATTAAAAAAGCGTAATTATTTGGTGGAAGTTTTAGATGGGGATGTTATCCGTACTAATCTTTCCCAGGGACTAGGTTTCAGTAAGGAAGATAGGGATACAAATATTCGTCGTATTGGTTTTGTCGCTAACTTACTTAGTCGTAATGGGGTAATAGCTGTTGTATCTGCTATCAGTCCCTATCGGTCTGTGAGAAATGAGGTGCGGAATATGACAGAAAACTTCGTAGAAGTTTATGTAAATACACCGTTATCTGTTTGTGAGGCTAGAGACGTAAAAGGATTATACGCAAAAGCCCGTTCAGGTATAATTAAGGGTTTTACGGGCATTGATGATCCCTATGAAGAACCACTTAACCCAGAAGTTGTCTGTTATTCTGAAAAAGAAACCCTGGAGGAAAGTGTTGCTAAGGTCTTCACAGCTTTGATAGAGATGAACCTTCTGGTGGGTGGGGGATAGGGAATGGGATTGTATGGACAAACCATGTAAGTTATCAAACATTAATAAGATCCTATATAGAATCAATTAAGGTTTTCAGATTTTACCGGTGGGGAAGAAACCGAATAGTTTGACTACTCCACTAATTAAGGCTATAATTACTGCCACTAGAACTCCACGATTAATAAATTCTTGGTTATCTAGTCTTTTATCAATACCAATAACTTTTTCTT
>JAKOGY010000327.1 GCA_028658405.1 Dolichospermum sp. ST_sed8
TAATGAAAGGATCAAATCCAGTATCGCCACTGACATAGATAGAGCCATCATTACCTGTAGTCAGGGCTTGGCTGCCGCTATAATTATTAGCTCCCAATAATCGAGTCCAGACTTTGGTGCCATCGGACTGGTATTTGCTGATAAAAGCATCACCATTGTCACCACCATAGTTTTGCCCGTCCATGTTACCTTTAGTATAGCCGCCCACATAGATAGCTCCATCGCTACCTGTAGTCAGGGCATTACCCCAAATAAAACCGATAAAGTCATAACCACTGGTTCCCAACAACTTAGTCCATGCCTTAGTGCCATCAGGTTGGTACTTAGTGATGAAAGCATCCCATTCGCTGTTATTGGTTTGCCCGTCTAAATCGCCCGCAGTATAGCCACTGAGATAAATTGACCCATCGCTGCCTGTGGTAACAGACAAGCCATAGTCATAACTACTAGTTCCCAATAATCTAGTCCAAGCGGTGGTGGGTTGCCCTGATGAGACATCATCATTGGTAATAGTTCCCGCAACAGTCGTAGTTGTACTGATCGCGTATCCTACCCCTGATGCTAACGTTAGCGCAACAGTTTCATCGGGTTCTACGGTGGTGTCAGCAATTGGATCGATAGTTAAAGTTGCGGTGTTAGAACCTGCGGCAAAGGTGATGGTTTTTCCCGTACCTGGTGTTGCGCCTGTGTAGTCGGTTGCGTCTGCTGTACCTGCAATGCTGTAGTTGACAGTTAGGGCGTTGGTTGTTGCTCCTGTGCGGGTGAAGGTATAAACCAGATTTGGAGTTCCGTTTTCAAGCACACTTACGGGAGAAACGGCTAAGGTGACTACAGGTAAAGCTACGTCATTATCAGTAATATTAACTGTTGCACTAGGAGTTGTTCCGACTGTATAACCAGTTCCTATTCCCACTGTAAGAATCGCTGTTTCAGCAACTTCTACTAAGGTGTCATTAATTACACTGAGATTAACAACTGCTGTGGTAGCACCGATCGCAAAGGTTGCTGTTGTAGGAATATTTGTATAATCCGTTCCGTTAGTTGCTGTTCCACTCATTAACACATTTACAGTTAACGCACTGGTTGTCGCTCCTGTTCGGGTTAGGGTGAATTGTCCAGGATTGGGTGTTATTCCTGTCGCTGTTTCTGCGGCACTGGCATCTGTCCCTACTACCGTAATTATAGGTAAAGCTACGTCATCATTGGTAATTGTGCCTGTCACGGCTGTAGTTGTGCCGATGGTGTAACCTGTTCCTGTTGCCAAAGTTAAGGCTACAGTTTCATTGGCTTCTATTGTTGTATCTGCTGTAGGGTTAATAGTTAAAGTTGCATTGGTTGAACCTGCGGCGAAGGTGATGGTTTTGCCTGTTCCAGGTGTTGCACCTGTGTAGTCGGTGCTGTCTGCTGTACCTGCAATACTGTAGTTGACGGTTAAGGAGTTAGTTGTCGCTCCTGTACGGTTGAAGGTGTAAACTAGGTTGGTGGTTCCGTCTTCTAGTACGCTGCTGGCTGATACTGCTAGGGTAATGGTGGATAAGTCATCATTGGTAATAGTTCCCGTTACAGCCGTAGTTGTACCAAGGGTGTAACCTATACCAGCAACCAGGGTTAAAGCTACAGTTTCGTTACTTTCAATGGTAGTGTCTGTTGTGGGGTTAATGGTGAGGGTAGCTGTGGCAGAATTAGCAGCAAAGGTGATAGTTTTGCCTGTTCCGGGTGTTGCACCTGTGTAGTCGGTGCTGTCTGCTGTACCTGCAATACTATAGTTGACGGTTAAGGAGTTAGTTGTCGCTCCTGTACGGTTGAAGGTGTAAACTAGATTGGTGCTTCCGTCTTCTAGTACGCTGCTGGGTGATACTGCTAGGGCAATGGCGGGTAAGTCATCATTGCTAATCGTCCCTATAGCAGTAGCAGTGGTTATGATAGCACTATTAGTAGGATTGGATAGAGTAACAGTAAAGTTTTCATCCGGTTCAGCCGTCGTATCTCCATTTACATTTACCGTAATCACTTTGGATGTTTCACCCTCAGCAAAAGTGACAGTACCCCCTGGGAGTATTCCACCAAAATCTGTCGCATTAGCTGGATTAGCTCCTGTCCCTGTGACTTTCCATTTGACGGCATTTGTCCCTGTAGTCATGCCAGATCGCGTCACGTTGAAATTAAAGGCTTTATTGCCCAAATTTCCTTCTGCTTGAACTGCGTTAGTGGGAGGGTTGTTTGCGGCTATTGCTAGGCTGGTATCATTGTTTTGAATGCTTCCCGTTGCCGTGGCATTGGTTATGATAGCACTATTAGTAGGATTGGAGAGGGTGACAATAAAGTTCTCATTCGCTTCAACGGTGGTATCTCCACTCACATTTACCGTAATCACTTTAGATGTCTCATTCGCGGCAAAGGTAACGGTTCCTGATGGGAATGTACCACCAAAATCTGCGGCATTAGCAGGATTAGTTCCTGTTCCCGTTACTCCCCAATTGACCAAATTTATTCCTGTCGTCAGACCAAATCGCCGGACGGTGAAAATAAAGGCTTTGGTTCCTGAATTTCCTTCTGATCGGGTTGCATTAGTAGGGGCGATTAAAATATTAGGTAGAGTTGTTTGATTAAAAGTCACCGTACCGCCATTGTTGTATATGCCATTGGCATCACCATTATCACCAGTTCCTCCGGCATTTGCTCCGGTAGCGGAATGGTTAAGAAACTGGCTACCATTAATGACAATATTTCCTGTATTTGTATTGAAAATACTGCCTCCATAAG
The DNA here is from genome assembly GCA_028658405.1 of Dolichospermum sp. ST_sed8. Lineage (GTDB taxonomy): Bacteria > Cyanobacteriota > Cyanobacteriia > Cyanobacteriales > Nostocaceae > Dolichospermum. The sequence goes on from JAKOGY010000327.1 coordinate 2,764, forward strand.
CGTCCCCACCAGTGCCATTAATACCCCGACTACCACTCGGGAAAAAGTAGCTCCTGCCGCCACAACTGTCGGAAAAATAACCACCTTGACCTCCTGCGCCTCCAATTCCTCCATTGCCACCTACTGCGTGATTATTCTCAATGACGTTATCAGAAATTGTGAGTTGGCCACTGTTGTAGATTGCACCACCTTTTCCATCTCCACCATTACCACCATCTCCACCATTGCCACCAGAACTAGGAGCTTGATAATAAGTTCTGCCATTCACCATATAGCAGTGACCATTACGACCATTGGCACCATTTGCTCCTTGCACCCCAGTGAACCCAACACTTTTTCCATTGGTAATAGTTACCCCCGAAAGAACCACTGTTGCTCCTGAATGAATTTCAAAAAAGCGATCTAAACTGTTAGCATCAAGGATTGTTTTATTTTTACCTTGTCCCTGAATAGTCAGAGTTTTACCTTGAAGTTCAATATCAAGATCATCTGCGATCGCTAATGTATATCTTCCTTCACCAAGGGAAATTGTACTATCAATATTGGCGTTATTAGCTTGGATAATTGCCTCTCGTAAGGACAAGAAACCATCAGTGTAATTGATAATATCTTGTGTTGTTGTCACGATAGCGTTAGGGGGAGCATTGACTAGAACAGTTACGGTTGCTTGTGTAGTAGTAAACCCATCGCTGACATTGTAAGTGAAGGTATCAGGTCCAGAAAAATTAGCCTTTGGGCTATAAGTCAACTGATTATTAACTTTGGTAATTGTTCCCCCGAATGTGGAAACATTTTGGAAACTGGCAACATTTAATGAATCACCATTGTAATCACTGTCATTGGTTAAGACTTCAAAGGAGATGTTGGTATTCAGGGAAGTATTGAAACTATCATTTCCTGCTTGGGGAGCATCATTAGCAACGGTAAGTCTAACAGTTGCTTGTTCTTTGACAATGCCATCAGTAATGTTATAGGTAAAACTATCTTGACCTATAAATCCAGCAACAGGATTATAAACTAAGCGGTCATCCCTTAAATCAGTAGGTGTTCCATTGTTGTCACGAGTAATAGTTCCTCCTTGAACTGAAGTTGTTTGAAAACTATCTAACCAAATTGGTTGAGATTTTAAGGCATCATCATTAGTTAAAATATTAACAGTTAAAGGAACGTTCTTACTCACTGAAACATTATCATCTAATAGCGTATTGATGACAGTAAGGTTAGAAAAATTGATTGTTGCTCCTGAATGAATTTCAAACAAATTAGCCAAATTACTGGCAGTAATAAAGGTTTGGTTTACTCCTTGACCTTGAATGGTTAGACGACCACCACGAGGTAAAATATCCAAATCTCCTGTTGCACCAAAATTATCATCAGAGCCACCATTAAAGCTCAAATTATAGGTTTGTGCGCCCAAAATGATGGTATTATCTAAACCATTTTGATTTGCTTCTATGACAGCTTCTCGCAGAGACAATACACTATCACTAGCATTAACCACATCTTGATTTGTGGTAACATTAATATTAGTTGCTTTTGCTTTTTCAACGACTTTTAACGTGAGTTTATCGTTAAACCAAAAAGGTACAAACTGGAGAGTTGAGTTAATATCTAAACCTGTAAAATTAAGGTTAGATAAGAAGCTCAAAGAATCGTAGGTCAAAACATCAAAGGTACTACCAAGAGTGGGAGTAAAGTTATTCAGTAGGCTAACATTCAACGTTCCATCAAATGTGGCATTTCCATTAATATCCACTTGATCAAAGTTAGTTCCTGCGGTAGTTCCCCCCAATTGAATATTGATGTTTGCACTGTTGGTTTCAGTATAGTTACCGTTGATAGTAAGAAGACCAAATTCCGTATTACTTGCATAACGGGGATTGAGTAAACCGGAATTTGTCACCCCAACGTTAATACTGGCATTACCTTCTATACTTCCACCGTTGATATTTAAGGCATTGCTAAAGGTAACAGTGCCACTTTTGAGAATTAAATTTGCATTATTATGGGTGTAAGTGTTAGCAAAATTTAGATTTCCTGATTGGCCTTCAACCGTTCCTGTATTATTAAAAGCAACTCCAATAGTGCCTGTTCCTGTGGTAGTTTTCTTGAAAGTTCCAGAGTTGTT
>JAKOGY010000032.1 GCA_028658405.1 Dolichospermum sp. ST_sed8
AACTTACCATAACCAATTAAATTATACAATAATACGCTTAGTGTTAACGCCAAAAAAGGAGAATAAGGGGGTTTTCGCGTCACTATGGTTATACCAGAATAGTTTTTGGAAGTTAAAGAGAAATAGTTATCAAATTTTTGCCTTGATTACTGAAATATTTATCATCTGGGAACTTTACTATTCACTCTGTTTGTCGTAACATAAAACAAAACCAAACTCATACTGACTCCGTTTTTAAGACAACTAGTAGATAATTAAAAAAATAATTCTGGAAAACGTCCCTGTCAGCTTGTGTTAAAACTCAAAATTTGTAGGGAAGTGAGGAAATCTATTTTTAGAAATTACAAAACTTTCACAAAGGATTGATCAATGTAATTGCTGATGGTATATCCCCGTATTCTATTGATGTATATTGTAAGCTTACGAATTGCCTTTGTGAGGAAAATATTGATTATGTTTAAAAAGTAGAGGATAAAAGCACCAATGCCTACAGCTAAAAATCATACAGAAAATGTCAATGCCAAATTCACAGCGGATATGGTGCGAACCTATCTGCGGGAAATTGGCCGTGTACCTTTGTTAAGCCGTGAGCAAGAGATTATTTACGGTAAACAAGTACAGCAAATGATGGCGCTGCTAGAAGCTAAAGAAGCTTTAAGCAAAGAAATTGATCATGAACCTAGTCTATCAGAATGGGCTGCTCGTGTTGAGCAATCTGAAACGGAACTAAATCATTTGATGACGCAGGGTAAAAGAGCCAAGCAAAAAATGATTGAAGCGAATTTACGCTTGGTTGTAGCTATTGCGAAAAAATATCAAAAGCGCAATATGGAATTTCTGGATTTAATTCAGGAAGGAACTTTGGGATTAGAACGGGGTGTGGAGAAATTTGATCCTATGCGGGGTTATAAGTTCTCAACCTATGCTTACTGGTGGATTCGTCAAGCAATTACCAGAGCGATCGCCCAACAAGGACGGACAATCCGCTTACCAATCCATATTACCGAGAAATTGAACAAAATCAAAAAGGTTCAACGGGAATTGGCGCAAACCTTAGGAAGATCACCCTCACCGACAGAAATCGCCAAAGAACTAGAGTTAGAACCTGCTCAGATTCGTGAATATCTAAATATGGCGCGTCAACCAGTCTCTTTAGATGTGCGTGTTGGTGAAAACCAAGATACTGAGTTGCAAGAAATGTTGGAAGATGACGGTCCATCACCAGAGTATTACACTACCCAGGAATTTTTACGTCAAGATTTGAATAGTCTACTTGCAGAACTCACACCCCAACAGCGCCAAGTTGTGGCCTTACGTTTTGGTTTAGAAGATGGAAATGAACTGTCTTTGGCGAAAGTTGGTGAACGGTTAAATCTCAGCCGGGAACGAGTCCGTCAACTAGAACATCAAGCTCTTGCACATTTACGTCGCCGTCGAGCTAATGTTAAAGAATACATTGCCAGCTAGAAATGCTAACACGCAACATTGTATTTCAAAGCATCTCTTTCGGTGATGCGCCTCCTGAGTCCAAAGCAGGGGGCGATTTTTTTTAGGGAGGAAATAGGAAGGGTTTTTAATTTATTTATTTTATTTTGCGAAATCGGTGAATGAGCAGTTGTATGTATTTGTAGTTCCACACCAAAATTAAACAGATTAGATATATCCCAAAAATGCACAATCACGATGACAAAGTATAAAAATTTTCAATCTTTATTTTACATCCCCCAATTGGATGATTTTATTATGTGAAGTATAAATTTATTAGCTAGTGATAATCTGCAATTATTCCCTAAAATCACATAAACAGAGAGTTTTTGCTGAATTAAAAATTAAATATATAGATAAAACTTTTGAGGGAATCTTCTGTAATTAGTATTTAGTTATTATTGCAGGAATCCAAGAAACAACCATACTTAACTTTATTGCAGGAAAAATCCGGTGCTTAATCATATTTCCAAATTAATGACTTCCAGCAAATTTCAATTTCCCGTCGTTGGCTTGATTATTTCTATTGGTGTTTTAGGTATTAATTATTCTAGTCAACAACATTACAAACTACTCTCATCAAGCGCTTTGGCTGCTAATTATGTAGTACCTCACCATCAAAGTCATATCAACTCTAATCCGGCTCTTTTATCAAGAGTTCAAGAGATAAAACAGGAAAGCATTCAACAATCACCAGTTAATAGTTATTATCAGGTATCTACTGATAAATTGACAGAAAATATCACCACATTATCTACAAATACAAGAGAATTAGATAGAAAAAGAAATGTCCAATTTCCCGAACAAGATGGGATTTATCTTTATGGACAATCAGCAACACCAAATCAATTAGGACAAGGTTACGTCCTCTTTCAAAAACAGCAAAGTAAAATCATTGGGGCTTTGTATGTTCCTCAATCCGAATTTAGTTGTTTTCAAGGGACTTTGGCTGAGTCAGGAGAATTAGCACTGACGGTGAAGAGTTCCCCTGGTGAAGTCGGTGCAATTGAGGTTTCTACAAGCAGTACAATCCCTAAAATTAGTGATGATGAATCAACAACTTATGCTCATTCAGTAACTTTACAAGACTATCATCAACTAAATTCTTTGAGTGCTAATGATAGAGAAATGTTGCAAATGTGTAAACGGGACGCTAATGGCGTTAGGTAAGCTTTGACAAGATTGCCAATATAGTTTAAAACCTCTATAATAAGGATGGATAAAGTATTCTTCGTTAACAGTCAGTAACCCAGCCCTAAAGGGACTGAGCTTGCAAGAGAAATCAAGGAAGCTGTACTGACCAGACCACCCTGAGCGTAGTCGAAGGGTAGCCGTTATTTGAGTCACGACACCCACCGAATGCGAAGCTAGTTCCCTGCTCTGTCGCTTGTGATTAAACAGTTCTAAGGTCACGCTTTACAGTGTTACAAGCCTAACAAGCTCTTATAACGCAGTCGTTGCTAACATTACCCCAGAAATGGGAGTTGGTTTTTCAGGTTTCCAATCAAAAAACCTGACTAAAATTTAAGATTCAATGCCTTTATTACCGCCCGTGTCGCTTCCCTCTCAGCCCTAAAGGGACTGAGTTTCCCGCATACCGGGAGGTCTTATGATTACCCTCAATATAGATGATATTGAACGAAATCTATCAGGATTTATCAAACTCATTCAAGAAGGTAATAGCTTGATTATTACTCAAGCGAATGAACCTATTGCTGAAATTAAACCAATTTTGATAAATCAATCTCTAAAAAAACCTCGCCCTATTGGTCTATGTGCAGGTGAGTTTGTTGTTCCTGATGATTTTAATGATCCTCTTCCTGAAGAGATTATTAATCTGTTTGAAAATCCATGAAACTACTGGTAGATACTCATATTTTTCTATGGTTTATTACTAATAATAACCGACTATCACGAAAATATTGTGATTCTATTAGTAATGCAGATAATGAAATTTATTTGAGTGTAGTTTCTGTTTGGGAAGCAATGATTAAATATCAATTAGGAAAATTAGCTTTACCAGAATCTCCTGATATTTATCTTCCCAAACAACGCGAAAAACATTTAATTTCTAGTTTATCTATTGATGAAACTACGATTGCTCAATTAGCAAAACTACCATCTTTACATCATGATCCCTTTGATCGTCTTCTAAATTTGTCAATCTTTAGAGCATGATTTAATGATGATGACAGAAGATAAAGCAATTATTTCCTATCCAATGGCTAAAGTTTTTTGAATATTTACAAATCCCATTAATACTCAATTCCCGCTTGAGCTTTCACACCTTGATCTTTAAAAGGATGTTTAACTAATGTCATTTCCGTGACTAAATCTGCCTTTTCAATTAATGCTGGTGGTGCGCCTCTTCCTGTGAGAATTACGTGCTTGTCTGCTGGTTTTTCGGCTAAACCTGCTAATACTTCTTCAACTTGTAAATAACCCAATTTGAGAGCAATATTAATTTCATCTAAGAGGACTAATTTAAAATCGGGGTTCTTGATAAATTCTAGGGATTTTTCCCAAGCAGCAGCGGCCTTATCGAGATCACGATCACGATCTTGGGTTTCCCATGTAAAACCTTCACCCATTGCATGAAATTCTAGCTGGTTTTCCCAATGACTGAAAGCGCGTTTTTCTGCTGGTTCCCATGAGCCTTTGATAAATTGAACTATTGCTACTTTATGTCCATGTCCAAGCGATCGCAAAACCATTCCCAAAGCCGCAGTAGTTTTCCCTTTACCATGACCAGTATTGACAATAATTAAGCCTTTTTCGGGTATGGCTTTAGCTATGCGTTGATCTTGGACTTCTTTCCGCCGCTGCATTTTTTGACGGTATTTTTCATCAGTTTGGGATGATGATATGACCTCATCAATTAACCGGGAAATCTCTTGATCTGGATTTAATTCTTCTGGAGTGTCGCTTTTCATAAACCCTGTTGATAAATAACTGTTAAGACTAAGAGAATGAAGTATAATTTTTCTGCTTCGACCAATTCATTAGTTATGATAGACCAGAAATCACATAAATTCTGTTAGCTGCGATCTTAATAATTTGTTTTATATTCTGCTTCAAGTCGTTGACATTCTTCTTGATATCGAGCAAATTCAATATCTAGTGATTCCTTATTAGCATAATAATAAGCCAACGCACTGTAAATACCTGCAATTGTCAAATAAGGCTTATCTTCGATAATTTCTTCTGGAGTCATTCCAGATTTAATCTCATTGACAATATACTGAACAGTAATACGAGTGTCAGCAATTCTCGGACGACCACCACAAGTACCTGGTGTGCTAACAATCAAAGTAGAAATATCTGTGAGAGTTGGCATCGGTTTTTGATTTAATCCTCAAAAGATAATTTTATTGTAAACCAAAAAATGCGATCGCTAATTGCTATTTAGTAATCACTTAAATTATTCCATTGAGCATTACCACTAATTTATATCGCTACAAAATATTTTAGTAACTTCCGTACATTTGAATACGATAACATTAAAATTCAGGATATTTACTATTTGAGAGTCACCAAAAATGTCACAACAACAAGGTAAGAAAATTGCCCCTATCCCAATGTCTAACAATGTTAGCGTGGTTGACTTGATTGATACCTATTTTACCGCTTACAATTCAGCCCGGTTGCGGGAAGCCTGTCAACTGCTGACTAAGGAAGTGTTTCAAGAGGGTGTCACTGTGGGCGTTAGCCTTTCCGGGGCTATGACACCCGCAGGTTTTGGCGTTTCTGCCCTTGCACCCCTAATTCGCAATGGTTTTATTGACTGGATGATTAGCACTGGTGCGAATCTTTACCATGATATGCACTATGGTTTAGGTTTTGAACTATTTGCTGGTAGTCCCTTTTTAGATGATGTCAAATTGCGAGAAGAAGGGACAATCAGGATTTATGATATTATTTTTGGTTACGACGTACTGCTAGAAACTGACGCTTTTATTCGTAAAGTTCTCCAAGCAGAACCTTTCCAAAAACGCATGGGAACGGCTGAATTTCATTATTTGCTGGGTAAGTGCGTCTGGGAAATAGAAAAGCAATTGGGTGTCAAAAATTCCTGTCTATTGGCGACAGCTTATGAATGTGGCGTACCTATTTATACTTCTTCTCCCGGAGATAGTTCCATAGGGATGAATGTCGCTGCTTTGGCTTTAGAAGGTTCAAAGTTGGTAATAGATCCCTCCATTGACGTAAATGAAACAGCAGCGATTGTGTATGGGGCGAGAGAAAACGACGGTACAAGTGCAGCGGTAATTATTGGTGGTGGTAGTCCTAAAAACTTTTTATTACAAACACAACCGCAACTTCACGAGGTTTTAGGATTGGAAGAACGGGGACATGATTTCTTTGTGCAGTTTACTGACGCACGTCCTGATACTGGTGGTTTGTCTGGGGCGACTCCCGCAGAAGCTGTGAGTTGGGGGAAAATTGATCCAGATGAGTTACCTAGTGCCATTGTTTGTTATACCGATAGTACAATTGCTTTGCCTTTGGTGACTGCTTATGTCCTGAATCAATGTCCACCTCGTCCCCTAAAGCGTTTGTATGATGGACGTGAGGCTTTATTAAATACTTTGCAAAAAGACTATCTAGCAGCTAAAGATCAGCCTGTGAGTGAGGGTAGTAAGGAAAAAGTTGCTACTTATCCTTGCGGTACACCAGTTAAAGGTTAGGGTTTTAAAGTCAAATTAGTAAGGTGCGTCAAACTCGATAAATTGCTGACTATCAAAAGATTTTCGATATTTGACGCACCCTACAGAATACTTTTGAAAGCAACTTACCATAACCAATTAAATTATACAATAATACGCTTAGTGTTAACGCCAAAAAAGGAGAATAAGGGGGTTGACATCCGGTTAAAAATTTGTTATCGTAAACTTGATAAGGAAGAACTATCTGTCAATTTATAGAAGTTGAAAACGTAAACACAAAAATGGGCGTGCTTTTTTAATAGTGTCAGAATCAAGATCATTATAAATTAGAATCAGTTGATGTTCTACATAAATCCATTGATTAACGCACTTTTATCTGCGTTTATCCGCGTTCCATTATTCTTATATTCTCTCCAAAGATTGATTTTTACATAAATTAACTAATTACAAATAAAAACCAATTATCTCTAAAGATTGATTCAAACAATGTTTAATTCAATTACCATGCAGTATTGAAGCAAGAAATAAACATAAAATATCAAATGAAAATTCTTGATTTTGCTATATCTAGATTACAGTTAGCATCCAGACTTTTATTTGTGGCTTTTGCCTGTGCCTTCCTATTTTTAACTACTGCTTTTCCGGCATTAGCTATCAGTAGTTATCAAAGTAACCCCAGGGAGGGAACAACACAACTATTAGAAACCCAACGCCAAACAGATAAAGCCGCTAAAGCTGCACCCTTGGGACTGAAAGAAACTCAAGAAAAAACAAAGAAAGGACTTAATGAAGTTCAGGGAGATGCGGATATTGATAAAATGAAGAATCCCGAAAATTCACAACGTGCAACTTCAGCTAAAGAGGAAGTAGAAGGCTTCTTGGAAAAAATTACAGGCAATAAAAAGTAAATATCATTGATAAAAGATCAGCACCATATCCCCATTTTCTTCAAGAATTTGGGGATATGAACAATTTTCACAGTCGGCTTGATTATAAAAGAAAATAATTAACATATTCCTAAATATATAAAAGTAATGAAACGTTAATCTTACCTTTGATTGATGTTAATTATATCAATATTAAGAGAACTTATATTAAGGTATTTACGTGCCAATCGGCATGAACAATTATGACCATACATAAAATAAACATTGGTTTGACAGAAGAACAGCGCCAGGGTGTCATGAATTTATTAAATCAAGATTTAGCAGATGCTTATGTACTGCTAGTGAAAACGAAAAAGTATCATTGGGATGTTGTCGGTCCTCAGTTTCGCACCCTGCACAAACTTTGGGAAGAACACTATCAAGAACTGACAAAAAATATTGATAAAATCGCGGAAAGGATTCGCACTTTGGGCTGTTATCCAACTGGCACAATGGAAGGATTTCTGAATCTTGCCACCCTCAAAGAACATAGCGGGGAAATTCCGACATCAACAGGAATGGTAACTCAATTGGTGGAAGATCATGAGCAGGTTATTCGCAATTTAAGAAACCATATAGATCAGTGTAGTGAAGAATTTCATGATCAAGGTTCTGCTGATTTTTTAACTGGTTTGATGGAAAGACATGAAGAAATGGCTTGGATGTTGCGCTCATTCATTGAAGGAGAAGCATTAGCGCCAGATGGTAAAAAACAACCAGGAAAAACCAAAGTTCCAGTCGGTGTGTAATTGATAATTGTCCACACAAAATATGAGGAGTAAAGAAGTGCCAGAACTATATCAAGCAGAGCGTACCATTTCCGCCGTATTTAAAGAAGAGAAACAAATTGACAGTGTAATTCGGCGGTTACTAGATAGAAATGTTCCCAAAGATAATATTTCAGTAATGGGGCGAAATTTTCAGTCAGAAACGCGAATTTCTGGTTTTATTACGAAGCGAGATGTAATTTTAGGAGGTTTGCGAACAGGAGCAATTTTTGGTTCTTTGTTTGGATCTTTTCTGAGTTTGCTCACAGGTGTAGGTGTATTGTTTGTTCCCTTTGTTGGGCCAATTGTGGCAGCAGGTCCGATTGGGGCGATATTATTGGGGGCTGCAAGTGGAGCGCTCGCTGGTAGTGCTGGTGCAGGTTTAGTCTCAGTTCTCACGGCTTTGGGAATGTCAGAAGACAAAGCTACACTCTATCAAACCCGCTTAGAAGCTGGTGAATTTTTAGTCATGGTAGAAGTACCGAGCGATCGCACGGGTGAATTTCAATTAATCTTAGAAAGTGCAGGTGGTGAAGAAATTAACACAATTGGAAAAACACTACCTCACCCTTGTCCTGGAAAATGCAACAGTGCAGATGATTTATCTCCTGAAGTTCGCACCCATCTTTCCCCAGAAGCCCAGCGGGTATTCATGCAGCGTTATAACACTGCACTAAATGAAAATATGGACGAACTTACATCTGAACAAATGGCTTGGGATGAAGTTCACAAACGATTTGATGAAGATGAAAATGGAGTTTGGTCAAAAGAAAAAGTTTTGCGCTAGGAATATGCAAACAATAAATTGCACAATCTAGCAAAAAAATATTTACCCAGTCATTAATCTGGATAAATACTCTTGTGGTGCGGGCATCTTGCCCGCTATTTAGATCCAGAAATAGGTTAATTGCCCCTATATATATTCATCAAATATCTATTTACTACTTTGCTTTTTAATTGCTTGTTTTACCACTTCGATATCTAACTCAAATATCCGAGCAATTTGTTCTACAGTTAGCCCCTCATTTAATAGTTTAGGAATCGTTTCTAACTTCGTTTCTTCTTTTACTTCTTGATAAAATCGGGTTTGCTGCCATTCTGTTAATCCAAACATTGCTTCTAACTCCTGACGGCTATAGGATGAAAATTTGTAAACCAACATTCTTTCTACTAATTCTAAAAGATTACGACTCTTGGCCGCATCTGCTTTTTCTACTAGATTGATCAAACTTTTTGCTTGTTGGATAGCCTCATTTTCAGGCGCAACTACTAATTTAATAATACCTAAACCAATTGAAGATGATGTATCGGTTAATTCATCTAAGTAAACGACATGAATTAGTCCAGCAGTTAGTAAAGTTTGATATGCTAAGGGTATACCAGGATCAAGATCCCGATTTGCCCACAATACTACAGCTTGCCATGTTCTTTGGGGTTTATATTGGTTTAAGTAAAGAAATGCTTCTGTAATTAATCGCCAGTATAAATTATCATCGCTTTGAAATTGTACTTCCACAAAATAAATTGGGTCTTGTGGGTACTCTGGTTTTGGTAAAAATAAGCGTAACCGCTCAATAAATGGGGGCGGACTACCTGTTCGGGAACGATTTTACGCCATTTGAGGCTTGTCATGGAAGGATTTACCCCGGATTATTGAGCGGTTACAAATAAGCCATCTATCCGTCGGGCTAATTCTTTGATTTCCACAGAGGAAAATTCGTAGTGTAAGGCTAGTGTGGGGGGCTGTTCTAGCAGTTCAAATAACACACTGGGGAGATTTTGCAGTAATGTGTAAAATATCGTGTCTGTCTTCATATCTTGTTGCTAACTATTATTCTAACGGAAAACTGCCATATTTTTCAATAATTATATCAATATCTTCCATAATCTTAATCGTCTCTGATATGATAGAAATAATATTTTGATAATGATTAATATCATCAAAATTCAATTCTCTTCCTTTTCTATCTTTCAGCCATTTTTGACAAACTTGATAACCACCAATATAAAAATTCCATATTTGCGGAGGAACTTGATCAAAATATTGTTCAGAATTTATCCAAATTTGTTGATGATTTTCATTATATTTGACTTGTTCCACAATATCAGAACCAGGAATAGGATAAGTAGAAATTTCTGTTCCTGTTTCTTTCATTAAATGATATTTAACTAATTTATCACCTTTGATTACTAACTCCCAAAAAAGCGCGGAATTGGAAGTTAAGGGAACACGCGGAAAATCAATCTTTAAAAATTCGGCGTAACGTTGACGGTAGTTAGGAGAATGAAAGATAGCGTAAATGTAATTAAAAATATCCTCTGGTGCAAAGGTTTTAGTTTTATCTCCTTTTCCATCAGAAATAAATTCTAAACCTAGTTTTTGGGAAAATTCAGTAATAAATTCTGGGGATAAATTCGGTTTACGTCCTCCAGGTGCGTTAGTTGGTGGAGAATCAAATAAAGTTGGGGTATTTGTTGGGTAAATATAGATAGGGAAAATATTAACTCCACCCCTTCTAAAAATATTAGTATCAATAGGTTGATTAGAAACTGATACCAAAGACCATATAGGATCATTTACAGCAATTCCTTGACGACCTAAACCTAAACATAAGTTATCTTTTCTAAAAACATGATCAAGTAATTCTCGTCTATGTCTATCCATTATTAGATCACTATAATAGCAGTAACGCCAATCGAAAGGGCGATATAAACAACTAATTATTTTATCTTTCCATTGGTTATCTAAGCGAATTAATTGACGGACTTTATCTAATCGCCAATCTTGATGATCATGAATATTATATTTATTGCTATAGTCTTCATTGGATAAATTAGTTTCTCGCAATTCTCTAAATTTTTTAGTAATACTTTCTTCATCAAAATCAATAGCAAAATGATCTCGATGGGTTTTGATACCAGCAGCATTGACTAACATGATATCAATAACTTTCCATCCTTGTTCATACTCTGATGATAAGCTGGTATTTTGAGGGTTAAATAAATAAAATTTAGCTTCAGGTTTGATGATTTTCCAATCAGTTGAACTAATATCATTTTCAGCTAACCAATGATATTTACCTCCAATTAATTCTTTATTTTCATAAATCTCTCTCATACCCCACAAATCAGCATGATAAACCGTTGCTAACTTTTGCTGACTATGTTCATATTTAATAAAAATACTGATTGCTACACCTTGCTGAATATCAAATACATTTTTATCTGCTGAACCGTCAGGACAAACTTCTTTTTTCTTACTATTACCATGTAAATCTAAAACATAAATCTCATCAAAAGTCTGCATCAAATTTTGACGCATTCCCCGAAAAGTGGGATTATCTAAATAACCATGATTCGTAATTAAAGCCACAATACCATAACCCGTTTCCGAAACTCGATGTTGAGCAAAACGGATAAACTTTACATAATCATCTAATAATCCTTTCGGGTTTCTTTCTCCTAAAGGTTTCCCGTCTACTTGATAATAATCTCTAACTAATCCTACAATCCAAGGATCAGTATTTATAGATTCATAAGAATAGGGAGGATTTCCTAAAATTACCATCACTGGAACATCTTGCTTTACGTCCTTTGCGGCTTCAGCTTCGTCTCGAATCCTGTTCATAAAACCATCAGCAGCAGGAATTTGAAAAGCCTCTTGTAAAGTATTAGTTAAATAAATCCTTAACCGTTCATCAGAACTAAAATCATAACCCAATTCTTGCAACTGTAAACCTAACTTCATGTGTGCTACAGTATAAGGTGCCATCAACAATTCAAAACCAAATAATCGGGGTAATAAATGTTGACTTACATAACTTGACCACATCCCTTTTTGAGATTTAAAACTATCATAAATAAAATCAATCACAGTGTGGATAAAAGTTCCCGTTCCCACAGCAGGATCTAAAATCAAAACTTGATGAGTTTCGATAGTTCCCTCACCCTTGGGATTGGGAATTTTAATCTTTTTAGAATCTGCTAAACCTTTACTAATATTAAATTTATGTTTGAGAATATAATCTACACTTTTAACAATATAACTAACCACAGGTTCAGGAGTATAATAAACCCCTCTTGATTCTCGCATTTTGGGATCATATTCTGCCAAAAACGTCTCATAAAAATGCACAACAGGATCTTCTCTGCGAGTCCGTTTACCAAAATCTTGGAGAATTTCTGCCATTTCCGTTTGTTGCAGAATATTCGCTAAATTATCCACAGCCCAACTAATTCTATCATCTAAATCAGGTCCGGCTATTTGTCCAAAAATACTCCTCAAAAATGGATTAGTTTTTGGTAATTTAAAAGCTGCTGTTTCCCGCGAAAAAGTATGAGGATTATCAGTATTACATCTGGCTGCAAATAATCCATAACAAATAGTTTGGGCGTACATATCTGCAAATTGTTCTACCGTCAAATCCTTAATTAATACTCGTTGAAATGACTCTAACTGCTGACGTAACATTCCCCCATTATCTACATCCTGTAAAGCACTTTTGATAGCATCTCTCATTAATTGTCCTAAACTAGCCATACGTTTGGCTAAATCCTTCGGTGTGGTGACTTGGGGAACTTTAGCTAATAAAAATTGCCGTAAAAGTTGGTCAACCTCTTGTATTCCTTCCTTGTCAACTTTGATTTTTTTGTTTTTATCAATTGTTCCTAAAGAAGCAGATAATTTTAATTCTCCTTGAATATACCAACGAAATTCTAAATAATCAGTTAAAATCAAATTACCTAAAGCCTGAAAATAACGCCCCATTTGGGCAGTTTTTTCTACTTTATTGAGAGAAATACCAATATCTTTAGCTTCAATATGTCCAACTTCCAAAATACCATTTTTCACCACAAAATCTGGCGCACCGCAAGCTATTCTTTTTGGTTCATTAATAGCTTGAATTTGAGAATCTAAAGAATCTATTAACTTCTTTAATGCTGGGCGATAAGTATGTTCGGTGGCATTTTGTTGTTGATAAATTTGTGTAACTTCTTGGATGTAGGTTTGTAGATTATTCATATAATGTATAGGATTTGAAAACAATTTAGATTGAATTAAGTAATAAGTAACTTAACTTTAAAAATGACCTTTATCTCCAAATTTACCCTCAATCATATTCTGCCACTAACTCCCGTTTCATTAATGCCATAAATATGATGAATGACATGAGGATACTTTTCTCTAGCGATTTTACTGGCTACTTCCTTATCTTGATCAATAAAATAATCACCGCTATCAGGTTCAATAGCAATATACCAACCATAATATTTATCTAATATTTCTGGTTTTAACCGCTCAAAAATTACCCAACAACGATCAGAAAATGCCTGTCTTCTAGCTCTATCTTGAGCTTTTTGTTCATCAGTCCACTGAATTTCGGGAAATACTCGACCACGACGGACAACTCTTTGGGGTGTAGATTGTGTCATCTTCATCACCTGCTTAAAGTGTATTTTTTATTTTAGCATATTGATTTAGTGTATTAGATACTCCTTCCTATTCAGCGAAAACTTTTCTTTTAGCTATAATTTAAACTTAGATATGATTAAGTTAGAATTGAATTCCCACCAGATCCAAGAGTAATATAATCATGGATAGACTAGAGTTTCCCGTAGAATACAGTTTTGATATTGATAGCAATATGGTAATTGCTACTATACCCCAACTCAATTATATTTCTTCCTTTGGTCAAGATTTTGCTGAAGCAGAAAAAAATGTTACTGAAGCAGTATTAGCTTATTTAGAAGCATTAGAAAAACAAGGTTTACCTATTCCCAAAATCAAGAAAAATTCTGGAACAGTTCTAATTGTCGAGTTAGTTTCATGAGTGATAAATTATCTACTATTACTCCTAAAAAAGCATTACGTAAATTAAAGAAAGCCGGATTTATAGAAAATCATCAAAAAGGTAGTCATTTAGTTTTAGAACATTCCGATGGCAGAATGGTTGTATTACCAATGCACAGTAAATATATTCCAATTGGCACATTACACGCTATTGTAATTCATCAAGCTAAATTGAGTTTAGAAGCATAGCAAAATCTCTAAAATGGGAGATCAAGAGGGTTGACATTTGCTTTTAAATTTGTTATCATAAAGTTGATAAGGAAGAACTATCTTGCAATAAATATTTTAACTACCATAAAAAATACCCATCCAGTCATTGCGCTGGGTGGGTATTAATCTTGTAGGGGCGGGGTTTCCCCGCCCTCAATAAGAATTTATGACTATTTGCTTTCGGTAAAATCAGCATCAATGACATCATCACCAGAAGGAGCAGAACCACCGCTTGGAGGTTCAGTACCAGCCGCACCAGCATCACCACCAGCTTGTTGATAGATATTGCTACCAATCGCAAACAAAGCTTGTTGCAATTCTGGCATTAACTTCTCTATTTGAGCATCATTTTCTTGAGCAACAGCTTCTCGTACTTCCTTGACTAAACCTTCAACCTTAGTCTTATCAGCAGCGGGAACCTTATCACCCAACTCTTCCAACTGCTTTTCAGCTTGATAAGCTAAAGAATCAGCTTGGTTTTTGCGTTCAATCTTCTCACGACGTTCCTTATCAGAAGAAGCATTTTGTTCAGCTTCTCTAACCATGCGTTCTACATCATTCTTATCAAGAGTAGAAGCACCAGTGATACTGATAGATTGTTCCTTACCAGTTCCCTTATCCTTCGCCGCTACATTGAGAATACCGTTAGCGTCAATATCAAAAGTAACCTCAATTTGAGGAACACCACGAGGAGCAGGAGGAATACCATCCAAACGGAAAGTTCCTAAACTCTTATTATCGTTAGCAAATTCTCTCTCACCTTGGAGAACATGAATTTCCACATTGCTTTGTCCGTCTACAGCCGTAGAGAAGACTTCTGATTTCTTAGTAGGAATGGTGGTGTTGCGAGGAATAATCTTAGTCATCACCCCACCCAAGGTTTCTACACCCAAGGATAATGGTGTTACGTCTAACAACAAGATACCTGTAACATCACCAGCCAAAACACCCGCTTGAATAGCCGCACCAACAGCTACAACTTCATCAGGGTTAACAGTTTGGTTAGGATCTTTACCTAACACCCGTTTAACCACATCTTGAACAGCGGGAATCCGGGTAGAACCACCAACAAGAACCACTTCATCAATATTGGTCTTATTTAATTTCGCACCTTTGAGCGCATCTTCTACAGGAATGCGGCAACGGTCAATTAAATCAGAACAAAGTTCTTCAAACTTAGCGCGAGTAAGAGTTGTATCTAAATGCTTGGGACCCTCTTGGGTAGCGGTAATAAATGGCAAGTTAATTTCTGCCTGACTAACGCTAGAAAGTTCAATTTTAGCTTTTTCTGCCGCTTCAGTCAGACGTTGTAAAGCTTGTTTATCTTTACGCAGGTCAATACCTTCGTCTTTTTTGAACTGTTCAGCTAAGAAATCAACGATTTTTTTATCAAAGTCGTCACCACCAAGGTGAGTATCACCGGATGTTGATAATACTTCAAATACACCGTCACCCACTTCTAGAACGGATACGTCGAAAGTACCACCACCCAAGTCAAATACCAGAATGGTTTCATTGCTCTTCTTATCAAAACCATAGGCTAGGGAAGCAGCAGTAGGTTCATTGATAATGCGGAGAACATCAATACCAGCGATTTTTCCAGCGTCTTTTGTCGCTTGGCGCTGAGAGTCATTGAAGTAAGCAGGAACGGTAATTACAGCTTGGGTAACGGTTTCACCCAGATATTTACTAGCATCTTCAACTAATTTGCGAAGTACCTTAGCAGAGATTTCTTCAGGAGCAAATTGTTTACCAGCACCGGGAGAATCTACCTTAACGTTACCGCCACTACTGAGAACTTTATAAGAAACTTCTGTAGCTTCATTGGTAATTTCCTCAAAACGACGACCAATAAAGCGTTTCACCGAATAAAAAGTATTTTCGGGGTTCATTACCGCTTGGCGTTTAGCGATTTGACCAACTAAATTATCACCATTTTTAGCAAACGCAACTACAGAAGGTGTTGTCCGAAAACCTTCAGCATTAGCAATAACAGTGGGTTTACCGCCTTCCATTACTGCCACGCAAGAGTTTGTCGTCCCTAAATCAATTCCAACTACTTTTGCCATTTTGGGTGTTTACTCCGTATAAAATTACTAAATGAATTCAGAGAGAATATAAAATTGCATTAACTAACTGCTAATAACAATCAGTTGGTTTAGGCTTTGCTGGGAATCAAATCTCCAACTCGGCTAATATCATAAAAACTCACTGGCAGCCATTCCATGAAGGGTGGTTTACCGAACCGTTAGAGGAACGGTGAATTTTATAAATTATATCTAGTGGTTTCATGGATTAATCTGCTTTCACATTGACTAATGTATGGGAATTAATACTTTCAGGAATTGGGGTGAACCGTAACTTTATAGTCGTATTTGCCGTCAAACCCCATTGAGAATTAAAAATTAAGAATTAAAAAGTAAAAATGATACCCCTTACTCCGTAATAAAGGCATTGGTAATTGGTGATTGAGAAACATAAAGTAGGGTGGGCAATGCCCACCAAAATTCATCTATTTTGAAGTTGGAATTTTTTAAGAAGCAGGTATACCAGAGCGTTCTCCTTGTTGAAACTTCAGCCATGCCTGTTCTAGAAATGTAGGGGCAGGATTAGTGGCATCATAAATAACAATTACATTGGTTAAAGGTCTACCAGCAGGAACTACAATATTAGTCTTGCTGGCTAAGGCTCTAGATGCTCCACCATCTAAATTCATGGCTTCGTAACAACCGAGTGCTTTCATGGCTTCAGCTTCTTGCGTTAAAGAAAGATTAATTTCAAAGTTGGCTAAAATCAGTTTTGTGCCATCCTGAGTAAAACCAATGGCTGTTCGGGCGCTATTACCTAAAACATTGGGATCTTTAAAACCTTCAATGCTGGGGTTTAGCCATATTTCCCCTTTTCGCAATAATCTCGGTCCACAAGTTAGAGAAAACCAATGTTTATTCCATTCTGGTTTGCCCTCTACTCTTGCTGTCACCATTTCTGGTTTGTTGCCAACTCCTAATCCCAATGTAGTACCAAAGTTTTCCCAACGACTGTATTTGACAAATTTGCCCCCGGCTACCATATTACCCATAACTGTTTTTTGCGGATTTTTGGCAAAAAATGTGCCGTTAGCAACTACGGCAGCCTTATAACGCGCTACTAATTTACTAAATTCTTCATCACCACTGGTTTTTTGAATTGTGTTAGCAAAGGCGGCATTTTTCGCTAACCCCATTGTGATAAAAGTCTTTGGATCTGTGAGGTCAACTATGGTTTGATAAAAAGGGATACCATTAATTTGACTTTTGTTTACCTGTACAACTTGGGCATAACTAGGTAATGTTAGGGTTAACCCTTGTGCTAAGGTTGCTCCACCAAGAAATAAAAAGGATCTGCGGCTGATTTTGCTAATTGTCATAATTAGGATTTACTAAATAGTCGGACAAAATTAAATTAATTCGTGGAGTCAGGGAATAGGGAACACCGGAACAGAAAAACAATGTGTGTCATTAATTATGTAGCTATAGATACAAGAGACGTTCCCTCCTAACTCCTAACTCCTAACTCCTCCCATATTTTATGAATAATCGGTATATTATTTTTCACAAACCCTATGGCGTTTTAAGCCAATTTACTCAAGAAAGTCCTAAACATATTACTCTCAAAGAGTATATAGATGTTCCCGATGTTTATCCTGTGGGGCGTTTAGATTGGGATAGTGAAGGGTTGCTGTTGTTAACAAATGATGGACAGTTACAGCATCGTCTGGCACATCCGCGTTTTGGTCATAAACGTACCTATTGGGCGCAGGTAGAACGTATTCCCGATATTGATGCAATCCATAAGCTACAAACTGGGGTAGAAATTCAAGATTACCGGACTCGTCCTGCTCAAGTTAGGTTATTGTTAGAAGAACCATCGGTAGCCCAACGCATTCCACCCATTAGATTTCGGAAAAGTATTCCCACGGCTTGGCTAGAAATGACCCTAACTGAAGGTAAAAATCGCCAAGTCCGTCGCATGACTGCTACTGTGGGTTTTCCAACTTTGCGGTTAATTAGAGTAAGTATTGCTAATATTCAATTACATGATTTAGCACCAGGACAATGGCGAGAACTCACTCCCTTAGAAGTCACAAGGCTAAATCATGTACCGGAAAACTAAATTAATGTACTGTAGTGTAAGTATAGCGTAGAGTGTCAACTATGCCATCCAATTCCCAGGTTACACAATTTTAATTCAGTCAGCTAATTGTGGCACTTGTAAATGTTCATGACTGGAAAAGCACCTTAGCAGGAAAATCAAGGAAGTCCCACTATGCTGATTTGCCCTCAGTGTAAATTTGAAAACTCTAATAGTAATAAGTTTTGTCAAAGCTGTGGTATATCCCTAGCTCATAAAATCTGTCCTAAATGCGGTACTGATGTAGCTTTAAATGTACAATATTGTCATAAATGTGGTGCAGAATCTGGCACAGTTTGGTATGCTCTCATTACTCAGGCAGTACATCAGTCTGTTATAGCGGAAACTGCGGAATTTAGCCAAAATTCAGAAAATATAGCAGATGGGGGCGGTGATTCTAGTCCGTTCTCCAAGTTTATTTTAGATTCTTATTTAGATTCCCAGCAGCGTTATCGTTTATTAACATCTCCACTAACTCCAGAAGTGATTGGGAATCATAGCGAGATAGAAGTCAGGGTTTTAGATTGCCAACCTTACGAAATATCACTAATTGGGGCAATGCTTCTGCATGAAACCAAGATGGATACGACTACAATTCCGGATCTAGCACAAGCTTATCTAGAATTGCAGATGGAGATGCACCTAGGAATACCCAAAATTCATGATGCCTGGCAGCAAGATCATTTTCAAGTAGTCTTGTTGGCAGATAGATCCAATTGGCCAATGTTGCTTGATGTTTGGCAAAAAGATACAACCAGTCCATTGGAAATTTTACATTGGTTGTATCAGATGACTCAACTCTGGGAGTTACTAGAAGGTGTAAGTTGTCGCCAAAGTTTGTTGGAGTTGTCAAATTTGCGGTTGGATGAAGACCAATCCGTAGTATTACAAAGGTTATATAGAGAGCCATTATTTACGCAATTACCACAGGATAAACAACAAGCTTTAACTCTCAAAAGTTTGGGTCAGATGTGGCAAACTTTGTTTACAGAATCCCAACGCACTCTATTTGGCTATGTGGTACAGATATTAGAGGATATGGAATCTGGGCATATTCAAACTCTGACACAGTTGTTATCGCAGTTAGAGAAAATAGCTACAGAAATAGAAGCAGTCTCTACTCAGGAAAAACCCAATTTTTCTACAACCGTCTTGCAACCAGGTAGTGAGACTCAAACCAAACATGATGAGGCCCCAACTATGGTTCTATCTATGGAACTAAGTAGTTTGGAATATGCAGCATATACTGATGTTGGTCGTCAACGGGATCACAATGAAGACTATTTTGGTGTTAATAGTCATGTCCACAAGCTAGAATTACCAAGAGATAGCAAAGTGACGGCACAAGGTTTATATATTCTTTGTGATGGCATGGGTGGTCATGCTGGAGGTGAAGTAGCCAGTGAATTAGCTGTGAAAACTATCCGTCAATACTTCCAAGAAACCTGGGTAGATACAGAATTACCTCGGAAGGAATCTATCCGTCATGCGGTTTACCTAGCTAATCAAGCTATTTATGAGCTTAATCAAAAGGAAGCCCGTTCTGGTATTGGTCGCATGGGTACTACTTTGGTCATGCTATTACTTCAGAATAATCAGGCCGCAATTGCTCATGTGGGAGATAGTCGTCTTTATTGCCTGACTCGCAAGCAAGGACTAGAACAAATAACTATAGATCATGAAGTTGGTCAAAGAGAAATTGCTAGGGGTATAGAACCCAGTATCGCCTATGGACGTGCGGATGCTTACCAACTTACCCAAGCATTAGGTCCACGCAATGAAAATTTTCTTCATCCTGATGTGGAGTTCTTTGATATTAATGAAGATATGCTTCTGATATTAGTATCAGATGGTTTATCAGATAATGACTGCCTAGAGACTCATTGGCAAACTCATCTTCAACCCTTACTGAGTTCTGTTAATAACTTAGGAGTGGGTATTCAAAATTTAATTGAATTGGGCAATGAACACAACGGTCATGACAATATTACAGCTATACTAGTACGAGTAAAAGTCCGGCCATCTCAGCAAAGTTGCTTCTAAAATTAGTTTTTGATCTTAAATTTTAGGTGGTATTGTCAGCAACCCCGCTCTGAAGAGACGGGGCTTCAGGCATAAGCCTAATAGCCCTAGCTGACCAGTCTAAGTCTTAACTGACTACGTTTAAGGTAAGAGTTTAAAGACCTACCAAGGGATGCGAAGCTAGTTCCTTACTCTAGAACTTATTGATTACTGCCAATGGTCATGGGACTCGTCAAATGTGTGGGACTGATAAATTTGGGTTTCCTATTCGTCACCGCACAAATAAACAGATTCATTATGGCTTTAGCACTGGGGATATTGTTAAAGCTGTTGTCACCGGTGGCAAAAAAGTAGGCAACTACGTTGGACGTGTTTTGTGTCGGGCAACAGGTAGTTTTGATATCGCGACCAAATCAGAAAGAGTTTCTGGTATCAACCATAAATATTGCTCAACAACTCATCAAAAAGATGGCTACTCATATTCAAGCTAGACAGCAGTTTAAACTGCCTGAGTCGTTTTTTCTCCCTGAGCTAAAGCCGCAGGGCTTCCAAACTTCCAGGAGGTTTACGTGATTACTCTGACCCTATTAGAAAAAGCACAAAAAATACCGCTCAAACAGTGGTGCTTTGAGGGTTCTACCGTCATTCGCATCGGTCGAGCGGTAGATAATCACGTTATTTTGGCTGATAATTTAGTTTCTCGATATCATTTGGAACTGAAATTAGTTACTAATGCCAAAGGAGATGATTGGGAGTTAGTTAGTCAAGGAACTAATGGTACTTTCCTTAATGGCTCATTAGTTTCTAAATGTATCGTTGCTGATAATTCTCTACTGCAATTAGCTCAGGGTGGTCCTGTTCTCAAGATCCAAATTCAGGAATCATCTCCTACAATTACCCAACCTTCACAGTCAGAAGATGGTGAAATTAGTCAGAAGATGACACAAGAACAATCCAGCAATGGTTGTACTCATGAAGGGAATCATCCTCAGAATGTATTTTGTGTTCACTGTGGTCAACCTGTTTTGGTACAAAAAACTATTCGCCATTATCAGGTATTACGCACTTTAGGCAAGGGTGGCATGGGTACTACCTATTTAGCTTGGGATAGTGCAAGTAAAGTTACTGATGTACCACAATTGCTGGTAATCAAACAGATGAATGCTGACATGGTGAAAATTCCCAAGGCTCAAGAGTTATTCATCAGAGAAGCTAGTATTCTTAAGCATCTTAATCATGCTGGAGTTCCCAAATATTATGACTTTTTTGTAGAAGATGGTAAAAAATACTTGGCTATGGAATTAATTCACGGTCAAGATTTAGACAAACGGATTCGCTCAACTGGACCTGTAACACCAAAACAGGCGATCGCTTGGATGGTGCAAACTTGTGATATTCTAGATTATCTTCATCACCAACAAATACCACTAATTCACCGGGATATTAAGCCTGCTAATTTAATGGTGCGGAGTGGTAATAATAGTATTGTTGTTTTGGATTTTGGTGCTGTTAAGGAAATTGGCACAAAACCAGGCACAAGAATCGGTGCAGAGGGCTTTTGCGCTCCTGAACAGGAACGGGGACAACCGCTTACCCAATCTGATTTGTATGCTATTGGTCCGACGTTAATTTTTTTATTAACTGGGGAAAATCCTTTAAAATTTTATCGGCAAAGGGGGCGCAATTTTCGCTTTGAGATCAAAGGTATCCCCACAATTAATGATCAATTAAGACAGGTAATTGATTGTGTTACAGAACCTTTACCACGCGATCGCTATCATACTGCAAAAGACTTAGCTCAGGCATTAATGTCAGTTCGCAGTTAGCAAAATCTGGTTAGCGGTTAAGTTCAATTCCGGAAAAATATGGGAAATTATTTGGTCATCATTTCTGAATTGGTTCATTTCATATTCATCACCAACCAGAGAACAAACTGATATAGTCGGTTGTTTTGGCTCACCAACGAATTTAGCAGCACCAAAAGGTTGATAATCCACAATCCAGTATTCTTTAATTCCCATTTCCTCATAATCACTATATTTTCTATAGTAATCAACTCGCCAATTGGTACTCACGACTTCAATAACTAATGGCACAGAATCACCTTGAGTTACTGTTGATGTTTTTTCCCATAGTGGCTCATTGACGAGGTTTGTGGGATCTATCAATAAAACATCTGGAGAATAGGCTGATTCCCCGGTTCGTTGTTTAACTAATGCTTGTTTGGGGATAAAATAGGGAAGATTCAGTCTGTCAAACTCGACTGTAAGTTTTCTAGACAAAAACCCAGTTCTTCTTTCGTGTTTTCCTAATGGCGGATTCATCTCAATAATTTCCCCATCATGCAGTTCATAAAATTTGCCTTCTGGTTTCCATTTAATAAACTCTTCAAAGGTTACTAACTGGGTTTCAGGTAAGGTTTGAATCATAATTTACCTACATTTGTCAAAATGCTTGGTTAAGATACAGCAATCCGAGATCATTATTGTGCTAAATCCATAACAGAATTATGGCGGAACCTCACCTACCATAAAAACAATGATAGAGTTCCATCCTTGCCATAAGTGAAGGTAGGCGTATTCGCGCCGGTTTGTGCTAGATATAGCTGGTATAATTTAGATGTTTAATCGTCGTCCCAATTTTCTACCGCCAGTAAATCGCTAATTGGATCTTGGGTGCTAAATCCAAAGTCTAGCAACTCTTGTTTCCAATGCTGCCATTCATCGCCGTAGAGTAAGGCAATTTTCCAAATTTTATCATTGGGTTTGATAATATTGGATTCTACGAGTGATTGCACGTTGCGCTGCAATTTCACCATTGGGTGAATTAATTGCTGAATCATAAACTCGATGTATTTCAGATTTTTGTGTGTAAATTCTTGATTAAAACAGCTTTCCGCTCGCAATTATTACCTGTGCGTAGAGCAAGTATGGTTTGGCAAAGCTAGTTCTAACTTTCTCACTATACCATAACTAACAATAGTAAGTTGCTTGGGAATTCGGTTTTGTTCGGTAATCACCACTACTAACCGCCATTGATGCTGAACAGTTGTGGCAAAATCCAGGTTACAAGGTTTTTAGGCTTGCGATCACCATCATAACGCAACTAGAGAAGATTGACACAAATTTCTCAATTTTAATTGTCGCAGGTTGTTCATCATTGCCGATGAAAGTGACTTCTGAATGAGCGCAGGACCTGCGCCCCTACGCTTATTGCCGCAAAAGTAGGGGTAATTCATGAATTACCCCTACGCTATTGGATAATATTTTTTATGGAGTTATCTAAAGGTCCCATATCAATTACCGATATCTTCATTCCATAGTTCCGGGTTAGTGGCAATAAAATCACTCATCATTTGTTCACATTTATCTAAATTCAAATCTACTACTTCCACACCGTGAGACACCATAAACTCTGCCGACAATTTTACCATCCTTCACCAAAACAGAACCAATGGGAATTCCGCCTGCTTGTCTACCCTGTTGAGCTTCCAAAATTGCTGCATTCATAAATTCGTCCATTTGTCAATGCTCCTGATATAGAAAAACAACTAATATAGATACTTCCCTGTGGAAAAGCTGTGGAAAACCTATCTTCAATTTTTACAAAATAACGATCCTTCATAAAACTGATAAATAATAAAATCAAGTTTTCCACAGATTTTCTGTAAAAAATTGAATTTTTACCATAATTTTAAATAAAAGTTAATCATTTATGATATTTTTCTTAAAATTTAGACTGAATATGAGAGATTTTATTTTGATAAATTAGTTTCTTGGTTGTGGAAAACATTAAGGAAATTAATTCTATTTTTGCGAACGAGTGGCCATTTGAATGCGATCGCTCAATTGGTGTAAAGTTTGAATTAAATTCTGATCACTCTCTTGTAACTGGGTAATTTTTTCACAACTATACATCACTGTTGTATGGTCTTTACCACCAAACTCCTCACCTATTTTCGGTAAACTCAAATTTGTAAGCTGTCGCATTAAATACATTCCTATTTGCCTAGCCCAACTAATTTCCCGTCGTCGGGAATTACTCTTTAAGTCTTCAATAGAGACATTCAAAGCATCTGCGACTATCTTTAAAATTATCGCTGGAGTCGTTTCTATTTTTTGGCTAGGAGTTCCTAAAATCGGGGCCAGATTTTCCACCGTCATAGGTAAACCCCAAATAGAAATATAAGCCAAAGCCCGAATTAACGCTCCTTCCAACTCACGAATATTAGAAGTACAATTAGTTGCAATATATTCAACCACTTCCCGTGGTAAACGAATATTTTCATACTCAGCTTTTTTCTGCAAAATCGCCATTCTTGTTTCTAAATCAGGCGTTTGAATATCCGCAATTAGCCCCATAGAAAACCGTGAACACAGCCGCTCTTGCAAACTGGGAATTTGATTAGGAGGACGATCTGAAGCAATTACAACTTGCTTACCAGCCTCATGTAAAGTATTAAAAGTATGAAAAAATTCCTCTTGAGTATATTCCTTCCCCTCCAGAAATTGAATATCATCAACTAACAACATATCAGCAGCCCGATAATGTTCTCGGAAACTTTGCATATTATCCTGACGAATTGCAGTAATTAAATCATTGGTAAACTGCTCAGTAGACACATAAAATATCTTAGAATTAGGACAGATTTCCCAGCGATAATTACCAATAGCTTGCATTAAGTGAGTTTTCCCCAAACCCACACCACCACATAAAAACAACGGATTAAATTCCCTCCCTGGATATTCTGCCACAGCTAAAGAAGCCGCATGAGCCATGCGATTATTAGCACCAACAACGAACCGAGAAAAAACATATTTAGAATTTAAATCTGAAGTTTTTTGGTGATTTATAGTGGCATTTGCCAAAATATGATTTATTGCTGGTAAATTTCCCCCCAGTTCCTGTTTCCCCAAAGAAGAAACTTCCTCATCTTCAACTACAGTAATATAAATTTCTATTGGATAACCCACAATATCTTGGACTACATTAGCAATAGTATGAATGTAATACTTCTGAAGCCAATTGCGAGCAAAAGGATTAGGAGCGTATATTACCAAGCAGTTATTCTCTAGTTGCTGTGCTTTAGCTGTCTTAATCCAAGTTTCAAAGGTAGGAGGAGCTAACTCTAACTGTAAACGCTCTAATACACGATTCCACAAACCATTTATGGGAATTTCCATTCACACCACCTTTATCCGTAATTCATCATTTCTAATTCGTAATTACTTCTGTGTCACCTATAATCATTCTGATAAAAACCAAGTAGCCAATATCTTAGCACCTACTAACCAATACGGAGCAATAACCAGATCATGAAGATTAATAATCATAACCGAGCATCTAAAAATATTTATACCAGGTTTTTACTCCAAAACTTGGGACACAAAGGTAAAAAATGGATAGCAGTGTGTGGTGTAGCCGTTTTCATGCTCGGAGGTTGTACCAGTCTCAAAAAAACCACCTCAGAAATTGAACCTAGCAATGCTCAAGCACAAAAAACTACTGCAACCACAACAGAAATTGCTCCTCCAGCGATTTTTTCCTCTTCTGGAGATCCTAACTTTGTTGTCAAAGTAGTCCAAAAAGCGGGAGGTGCAGTAGTTCGCATTGATTCCACTAGAACTGTCACCACTCAAGCTCCAGACGAATTTTCTGATCCCTTTTTTCGCGGTTTTTTTGGAAATAGAGTCCCTTCACAACCCAGAGAAAGAGTAGAAAGAGGTAGCGGTTCTGGATTTATCATTAATTCATCTGGGCAAATTTTGACCAATTCCCACGTTGTAGACGGCGCTGATTTAGTTACAGTCACCCTCAAAGATGGACGGACTTTTAGAGGTAAAGTATTAGGTGAAGACGCAGTCACAGATGTTGCAGTAATTCAAATTGATGCGAATAACTTACCTAGTCTAGCTTTAGGTAAATCTGATACTTTACAACCAGGAGAAGCAGTTATCGCTATTGGTAATCCCTTGGGTTTAAATAATACTGTGACATCGGGAATTATCAGCGCCACAGATCGTTCTAGTAGTGATATTGGTGCCAGTGATAAGCGTGTTGATTATCTGCAAACAGATGCAGCAATTAACCCTGGTAATTCCGGTGGACCATTATTAAATTCCCGTGGTGAAGTCATTGGGATGAATACAGCGATTATTCAAGGCGCTCAAGGTTTGGGATTTGCAATTCCTATTAATACTGCCCAAAAAATCGCTGAGGAATTAATTGCTAAAGGTAGAGTTGATCATCCCTATTTGGGAATACAAATGGTAACATTAACACCAGAAGTTAAAGAAAAAATAATTGCTAGATTTGGCGGTAAAATCAATTTATCTGCAAATCAAGGTATTCTCTTAGTTAGGATTGTTGCTAATTCCCCCGCAGCGATCGCTGGATTACGCCCAGGAGATGTTATCAAAACTATTAATAATCAACCAGTTCTCAAAGTTGATGAAGTCCAAAGAATAGTAGAAAATAGTAAAATTGGCGTTCCTTTACAAGTGCAAGTAGAACGTAATGGGAAAATTGCTCAATTCTTAGTCAAACCTGCACCGTTACCAGTTAATAAAGAAAATTGATATTTAGTCATTAGTCATTAGTCATTAGTCATTAGTCATTAGTCATTGGTCATTGGTCATTGGTTATTGGTTATTGGTTATTGGTTATTGGTTATTAGTCATTGGTTATTAGTCATTAGTCATTAATCATTAGTCATTGGTCATAAAAATTAGGCAAAAAAAGACGTTCAATCCTATTCCCTATTCCCTATTCCCTATTCCCTATTCCCTTTTTTGAAAATGAATGAATTAGCATCAATTATTCAATTAGGAAATCCGATATTACGACAAAAAGCTGTTTTTATTGAAAATGTTCAAGATGAAAAAATTCAAAACCTAATTGATGAATTAATTACCTCAGTTGCTCAAGCCAATGGAGTGGGAATTGCTGCACCACAAATTGCAGCATCCTACCGTTTATTTATCGTTGCTTCTCATCCTAATAAAAGATATCCCCATGCACCAGAAATGCCACCAACAGCAATGATAAATCCCCAAATTCTTGCCCATTGTTCGGAAATGGTTAAAGATTGGGAAGGTTGTTTAAGTGTACCTGGTATTAGGGGTTTAGTTCCTAGATATCAAACAATTGAAATTGAATATACAGACCGTAATGGTAATTTACAAAAGCAAGAATTAACTGATTTTGTTGCCCGAATCTTTCAACATGAATATGATCATTTGGAAGGATTAGTATTTTTAGATCGTGTAGAAAACAATCAGGATTTAATTAGTGAAGAAGAATATCAAAAATCGGTAATGGGTAATGGGTAATTTTCTTATTTCTTTCTTTCTCCTGAGTTCTGAATTTTGGGCGCAGGCCCTGCGCCCCTACGTTTATGAGAATCCTAATTTTTCCAACACAGGTTTTGTAGACACAATATGTCTGTCTAAACCCAATTCTTTGGGACTGACACCTAAAGCTAAAGCAATTAATTGGGGTAAATGTAAGATTGGTAAACCTAACTTTTGTCCGATGACTTTTTCTACTTCTGGTTGACGAGAATCTAAATTTAAATGACACAGAGGACATGGTGTCACAATACAATCAGCGCCATTCGCTAAGGCTTCTTGAATATGATTTCCGGCCATTTGAAAAGATTCCGTTGTCGCGTAGCTAGATAAAGGCCAACCACAGCATTGAGTTCTACCCCGATAATAAACGGGTGTCGCACCTACTGCCCGAAATACATTTTCCATGGCTTCGGGTTGAAAAGGATCATCATAGGGCATAGATTTTTGAGCGCGGAGCAGATAACAGCCATAAAAAGCTGCACATTTTAATCCGCTTAGTTTCTTGGTGACACGCTGGGTAATTTCCTCTAAACCGTAATCTGTGACTAAAGCATAAAGAAGATGTTTAACTTCTGTACTCCCCCGATAAGGAGAACAGCCTTCTTTTTCTAATAAACCATTAACTT
Source organism: Dolichospermum sp. ST_sed8 (assembly GCA_028658405.1). Lineage (GTDB taxonomy): Bacteria > Cyanobacteriota > Cyanobacteriia > Cyanobacteriales > Nostocaceae > Dolichospermum. Next base: position 28,077 of record JAKOGY010000032.1, read on the forward strand.
TGTTGAGGTATTCGGGATTTGTGGATTGACATTCTTTTAACCGTTCATCAACATGACCAATTACACCCTGACAAGTGCTGCAATGGGTGAGTAAAGGGAGATTTAATGATTCTGCTAAAGCAATATTTCTGGCGTTAACGGTATCTTCTAGTAGTTGAGAATCTTCTTTAAATGTCCCCGAACCACAGCAAGCGGCTTTTTTCAGTTCAACCAGTTCAATCCCCAAGGCTTGAGTAAGGGATTGAGTTGATATATACAGTTCCCGACAAGCACCTTGAGCTACACAGCCTGGATAATAAGCGTATTTTAGCGTTTTAGATAGCATAAAAGTATAGTTGGTTTATTGTTTAGAGGTGATGAGGATTAATTGGTGGTTACTGGGGTTATTAAAGTTTATATCTCTCATTTTCAGGATCTCCTTCATCTTTAATCCTCAGTTTTAATGATAGAACCTATACTCAGGTTCACTCTTTCCGATAAGATGTATATGCCCAAAAAAACTTTGTTCATTTAGAGCAAATCATAGCAACTTGTTAAGGACTTTTATTTATGAGCCAAGCAGATATTTTTGAAAAAGTTAAAAAGATTATCGTTGAGCAACTTAGTCTAGAGGATGAGGCTAAGGTTATACCAAATGCCAATTTTATGGAAGATCTAGGGGCTGATTCTCTAGATACAGTGGAGTTAGTCATGGCTTTGGAAGAAGAATTTGAAATCGAAATTCCTGATGAAGCGGCTGAAAAAATTACAACTGTTCAAGCCGTAGTTGATTATATCAATAGTCACGTTACTACATCCGCATAGACGAAAGTCTATTCAGTGTTGACGGGTTTAAACAAATACTTTAAGGGTATACAAGTTAACTGGATAAACCCGTCCTGAGATGAGTGCTGAGTGTCTAAACTGTAAGTTTGAGTTCAAAAAAAAGTCCCAAAAGTCCATAATATTGAGCAAACAGTATAGTCTTAACGAAGAATACTTAACTCGGAACTCAGCCCTCTTAATTGTTTCCCCTGCTGCTTTTTCGCCATATTTAATGCAATCATGACAGACTATAAACGTAACCGCGTTGTTGTAACAGGTGTGGGCGCGATTACACCCATTGGTAACACACCAGATGAATATTGGGAAGGATTATTAAGCGGGCGGAATGGTATTGACTATATCACCGCTTTTGATGCCTCTAAACATAATTGTCGCATTGCGGGTGAAGTCAAAAACTTCGATCCTCATGATTACTTGGATCGCAAAGAAGCCAAGCGGATGGATCGGTTTGCCCAATTGGGTGTAGCAGCGGCTATACAAGCTGTTGCAGATTCAGGGTTAGTAATTGATGATCTCAACGCTGAAGATGTTGGTGTGATCATCGGTTCTGGTATTGGTGGGATTAAGGTATTAGAAGACCAACAAACCATTTATTTAGATCCTAATAAAGGTCCTAGTCGTTGTAGTCCCTTCATGATTCCCATGATGATCGCCAATATGGCAGCAGGATTAACAGCAATTCATACTGGGGCAAAAGGTCCTAATTCCTGCTCTGTAACAGCTTGTGCGGCTGGTTCTAATTCTATTGGAGATGCTTTCCGGCAGATTCAAAATGGCTATGCTAAAGCTATGATTTGCGGTGGCTGTGAAGCCGCAGTGACACCTCTATCAGTGGCAGGGTTTGCGGCTGCTCGCGCCCTATCCTTCCGCAATGATGATCCAGCCCATGCTTGTCGTCCCTTTGATAAGGATAGAGACGGTTTTGTGATGGGTGAAGGAGCAGGAATTTTAATTCTTGAAGAATTAGAACACGCCCTCAGTCGTGGTGCGAGGATTTACGGGGAAATTATTGGTTATGGGATGACCTGTGATGCTTATCACATGACTTCTCCTATTCCTGGTGGTTTAGGTGCAGCTAGAGCGATTGAATTAGCTTTAAAAGATGGAGCAATCGCCCCAGAAATGGTAAGTTACATAAATGCTCATGGAACTAGTACATCAGCAAATGATGTGAATGAAACTAAGGCGATTAAAAAAGCTTTGGGAGATCATGCGTATAAAGTAGCTATTAGTTCTACTAAATCCATGACAGGACACTTGTTAGGTGGTTCTGGTGGAATTGAAGCCGTAGCGACAATTTTAGCGATCGCTCATGATCAAATTCCCCCTACCATCAATATCGAAAATCTTGATCCTGAATGTGATCTAGATTATGTCCCCCACACTAGTCGCGCTCAAGTAGTTGAGATAGCCTTATCTAATTCCTTTGGCTTTGGTGGTCATAATGTTACCCTAGCCTTCAAGAAATTTACCCTGTGAACTACCTACACTTTCCTTGTGGGTAAGTATAGGCTTCCTACCCACCAGGGGATTGCGGGAAGGCTGGGAGCCGCGTCTCTTTAGAGCGCGGGGGAAAGGCTACCCGTGCGGTTTTAACCGCTTCCAATATTCTCAACCATGATGCGGATCATTAATATATCTTTCTATTGTGTCGGCGGCAACATT
>JAKOGY010000328.1 GCA_028658405.1 Dolichospermum sp. ST_sed8
ACTCGTTCAGCATGAATTTGAGCAATTTTTTTGGCTTCTTCTAGCTGTTCTTGCTGTTGGGATATGCGAATAGACATTGGCAAGTACCGATTAAGATGAGCTTTCTTTTGTTGTATTTGCTTCTCTAGAAAATACATTGCATCATCTATGCCTTTAAGTTCCGCAGACAATTGAACGTTTTCTCTGGCTTGACGACGGTAAGCTTCCACTATGGCTAGGGGTGAATCATTTTCCGGCGTTACATGATGATTTGTCAGTGCAGCGCGTTCTTGTTGCAGTGCTTGGATTTGACATTGTAGTGCTGCTATTTCTGACTGGATTTTATCCATAGATATAATTGGTAATGGGTAATTGGTAATGGGTAATGGGTGATTAGTAATGGGTTTTTCAGCACCAATTACTAATCCAAAATCTAAAATCTAAAATCTAAAATTTACAATCATCACATATACTGATCCTTCAATTTTCAATCATCTGGTCTATCTTCGGTAAATTGATCAATTGCCTCTACCATTCCCTCTGAATAGGGTTCAAGGACTGTGGAACAAGCATAAAGATCAGCAAGTGCTTGAGAAAATTCTTCGGAATTGGGATCAGTATTTTTGATGGCTTGAATTGCTTGAATTGCTTTTTCTAGCTGGGGTTGATATTCATTCAGAAATATTTCTAATCTTTCGTAAGGATTTTTATAGAGTGATATCATTTTCCTAATCTCCTTTCTAGTTTCGCAATATTTTGGCGACAATTTGCCACTGTTTTCTCCCAATGGGCAATTAAACCTTGATCTTGTCCTTGTATTGATTTCTCCTTTTCTTTAGCAATTTTTTCTAGATGTTCCTCTAAGGCTTGATGTTGCCCTTTTAGTTTTTTGCGGGTTTCCTGATTTTTGCCCATAATTCTAATTTTAGACTCTTCCTCTGACTATACTTAAAACGGCTTAATTATTTGATTTAAGCGGGTAGGGGTTTAGCAGTGCTAAACCCCTACAAATCTAGGTTTTTCATGATTTTACAAAAGTCTATGTCTTAACCATTTTGAGTATAATTTAATTGTTGGTGCTGCTGATCAAATATATGAATAAGCTGCACGCAAAGGCGCAAAGAATAAAAGTTCATCGGCACAGGTTTTGAGAAGTTTAATTTCCTTTGCCAGTTCCCCAGCTAGTTCATTGACTCGTTCAGCATGAATTTGAGCAATTTTTTTGGCTTCTTCTAGCTGTTCTTGCTGTTGGGATATGCGAATAGACATATCAGAAGCCAGATATTCAAGCACTTCATAAACCGTAATTCGCAACCCGCGCACGCAAGGCTTGCCACTGCGTTTATTTGGTTCAATGGTGATGTAATCTCGGTAGTTCATAAGTATTTGGATAAAATCAAATTCCTTTCGTCAACTCAACCGACAAGAGCGGCGATTATACTACAGTTATACGGTAACTTACATTCTGTTAGCATAATTATACCCCATCTGCAATACAATTATATTATAATTTAGTTATCCGACCATATGAGAACAATAGAGTGGGGTAATTATTTAGTTATGACAGAATTTTCTTGAGAAAGTTTTTCCCATAGAATCAATATTAGCAACCTATTATTATTTCAGCAATCATTCTTATTTGTCGAAGATCCAAATATATACAGAAAATAAAAAATAAGGTACATTTGTGAATCATTGGTTCTAGTCAACTTACTCTCACATTGAGTTAGGATTGAAAAGTCACTCCCAATATTGAAAATTAAAATGGATAACAAGCAACTATTTATAGACGGATACTTAAATAGAATATCTGAGCAATTTAACGTAAATAAAGATATAGCATTTGAAATTTTCTCAATGGCTGCGATTACAGAAAGACCATTTCAAGAAGTATATGATGACATTCAAATCAGGCAAAAGCTCGATCTCAAGGGCAAAGATGGTGGGATAGATGGGGCTGTGTTTGTAGAGCAAGGCGGCTACTATACACTAATGATATTTCAGTGTAAGAATAGTCCCAATTTGAAAACGAACCAACTTGATAAATTCCGTCATGACGTAGATGATGCCTTTATCTATGGAATAACTAAGCCAAATTCGGAATTACTTCAACCTAAAATAAATGAATATCAGCAGTTATCCAAAGATGGTTTTATTATCGAAATTAAATATTATTTTGTCTATAATGGTTCTAACAGCAATCCTGACTATGCTGCAAATCATCAAAACTATTTGGCCTACCATAGAACAGATGAATTTGAAATTTGGGATGCAGAAGCAATTTACGAAAAAATCAGTCAGCTAATTAAAGCACAAGCTAAACGTAAAGATATTAAGTTTATTTTTAATCCTCAAATATCAAACATCATAACTTCTGATAGGCAAGGACAAGGCTTATATACATATTCTGTTGGTAATGTGAGAGCCGCTAACTTTCGGATTGAAGCTGATGAACTTTGTAGTTTAGTTGAACAAGAATTATCTACTAATAATACTTATGAGTTTCTATTTTCAGAGAATATTCGTTCTTTTTTAGGCTTCAAAGTTAGACCAAATCAAAGGATGAAAGAAACATTAACTGATCCAGATTCAGCGATATATTTTCCTCTGCTTAACAATGGGGTAACAATCATTTGTGAAAGAATGGAAATTCCATCTACTTTACAAAGTGGAAAATACATCTTACCTACTTATAATCCTATAATTGTAAATGGTTTACAAACAACTCGTGTTATCTACGAAGTCCTCAAGGAAATTAAACGTAAAGGAATTAATAAACTTCAAAATGTTTTTGTAAATGTCCGTTTATACGAAACAAGTGATATTGAGATAGTGGAGAAAATTACGGATGCTACTAATACTCAAACTCCCATTTCTTACAAAGATAAAGTAAGTAATAAAGATTTCAATTTATATGTAAAAGAAGTATTTGCTAATCAGGGAATTGCTTATATTACAAAACGTGGTGAAGTTTTCTCCAATTATCTTAGCAGGCAGTTAAAGTCTACGATTGAAAGTGATACCCTCTTGCGATGTTGGTATGCAACTTTTTATGAACAGCCAGAAATAGCTAAGAATAGTGTATATGAAGTTATGGAAGCTATTTTTGATGCCACAAATAATCATAACCATCCATTACATAAATTATTTAATGGTGAAAAAGATTCACCTATATATTTACAATTAATCTATGCTTATAAAATTTATCGTTATGTTCAAAGTAAAAAAGAGGCTCAACAAGCAATAAGAGAATATATTAGTCATGCTACTGAGTTACTGTCCTATGGTATTTACAAGTATTTAGAAAATGATTTGACAAGTATCAATAATTCAGACAAATTAGAAGCAGCATATCAATTTGCTCTCAATGTTGTCCACCAAATTATACAAGAGCAGATAGAGTTGTATAAGCAGCAAGAAAAATCATTTTCCTACAGTGGTTATTTTCGCAAAGCAAAGTGCAGATTTGAATACAACCTGAAAGCTGGCATTGTTGATGATGACTCGATTATAGAAAAATTACAACTTTCAACTTAGAGACTTCCAATTAAAAAAATATCCCAAAATTTCTCGTGGTGCGGGCATCTTGCCAGCTAATAATACAAGGACGGGCAAGATGCCCATCCCACCAGATTGCATAGCGCAAGATGCCCATCCCACCAGATTGGATAGCGTAGAACTAGCGCTGCTGCAAGCAGTTCATCTTTTTTGTGTAGTTCTCGTAATGGTCTTAGTGTAGTTTGAGATGGGAAATAACATTCTTGATGAATGTCTGGAAGTGACCTTTGCATTACAACTAAGATATCTCAACAGTCTGCTCCAGCCAGATTTTTATTATCTTTTTTAATTTACGAATTATAAAATAACCGCCCCTTGCGTATCTAGGGGGAGCGATCGCACAGTTGAGTTTATGCCCTTTCCTATCCAGGCATTTGCCATTGCTGTTTCTACTGATTTGGCATGAATTGTATCAACTAAAGCTAAAAGTGTCGGACCTGCGCCACTAATTACCATCCCATAAGCACCAGCAGCAACAGCCGCTGCATTGACTGCATCGTAACCAGGAATTAAAGTTTGGCGATAAGGTTGATGTAACTTATCTTGCAAAGCGGTTTTTAACCATTCTTCTCGATTAGTTGCTAAACCCCGCAATAATAAACCCAAATGAGAAATATTGAAGATTGCATCAGCACGACTGACTTCTGTGGGGACAACTTTCCGCGCTTCTGAGGTTGATAATTCAAAATCAGGAATCGCTACGACTGCAACTATATCTCTATGCCAGGGAATATCGCAAATTTCCCAACCCTTACTGCTGGTGGCCGCTAGACGACAGCCACCCCATAAGGCTGGTACTACATTATCAGGATGTCCTTCCATGGCGATCGCTAATTCCATCACCTGCAACTCAGATAAAGGCGCACCCGCCAATTCATTAGCCGCGACTAACCCCCCGACAATAGCAGTCGCAGAACTACCCAAACCTCGCGCCAAAGGTACACCCAACTTAATTTCTATTTTCACCGCTGGAGGTGTTTGTTTTATATATTCATATAGTTTGACAAAGGCCAAATATAAAAGATTACTCTCATCAGTTTGTACTTTTTCTGCTTCTGTGCCAGAAACTTGAATAATTAACCCATCTGTATCGAGAATAGTAAACTTAAATTCATTATACAGCTTCAATGCCGTACCAATGCAATCAAACCCTGGTCCTAAATTCGCCGTTGTGGCGGGAACTTTAACGGTAATGCTAGAAACTACAGACATCTAAGTTAATTCAAAATTCCAATATGAACTACCCTATCTTACAGGTTTTTTGGTATCATCAGGATTACTAAGTACCCATGCAAAATTAATTATACATTTTAATAATAAATTGATAAAATAAATTATGGTTCTACC
>JAKOGY010000329.1 GCA_028658405.1 Dolichospermum sp. ST_sed8
ATGCAGATTCTATTTCGCTAACGCTCAATATTGATCTGCCTAGTGCTGCGTTTTGAACCGCTTTACATCCCCCGCCTGGGAGACCTTGAGACGGGGGTCTTACAGCGATTCGATAAATTCAAATTTAGATCCCCGACTTCTTGAAGAAGTCGGGGATCTGATTATTCAAATATCTAAAATTGTACAATAAAACATTAAATATTTGGTCTAATGGTGCAAATAATTGCCAAAATCTTCCCAAAAAACCGAGTAATTGCTTTGCTGTTTGTGGCAATGTTAACAATTACTTTGATCTGTGGTAACTTTTCACGTGACTCAGTAGCTACACAATCACAAACAGGGAAGAGTCTAATTATGGTAACTTCTGCCGACTATCCACCCTATGAATTTCGGAAAACTGCTAGTAGCAATAATGAAATCATTGGTTTTGATATAGATATTGCCAAATATATTACCCAAAAATTAGGATATCAACTGGAAATTAGAGATACAGATTTTAGCGGTATTATTCCCGCTTTACAATCTCGTCGCGCTGACTTTGCTATGTCAGGAATGTCTCCGACAACTGAACGCAAAAAAAGTATAGATTTTTCTGATATTTACTACGAATCGAAAAATACTATTGTTGCTAAAAAACCCAGTAATCTCAAAACACCTGAAGATTTAGCTGGCAAAAAAGTAGGTGTTCAATTAGGGACAATTCAAGCCAATACAGCGAAAAAATGGCCAAATGTTCAGGTTATATCCTTGAATAAAACAGGTGATATCATTCAAGAACTTAAATCAGGTAGAATTGATGCGGCTATTATGGAAGATACAGTCGCTAAAGGATTTATTGCTAATAATTCCGATTTGGAATTTAATTTGATTCCTAGTAATTCTGAAGAACTTGGTTCAGCGATTGCTTTTCCGAAAGGTTCACCGCTATTAAAGCAATTTAATCCCGTTCTTGAGGAGATGAAAAAAGGCGGAAAAATAGAAGAATTAGTAAATAAGTGGTTTAGTGATTCGTTGGTAACTACGACTGATACAAAACAGCCAGTTTCTAAACAATCTCCTTTATCTTTTGCCAAGATAGCACCGAGTATTCCTTTCATTTTAGCAGGAATATTAGTAACATTGCAGTTTACGCTCATATCCACATTTTTTGGGTTTATTTGGGGCATAATTTTAGCATTGTGTAAAATTTCTCCAATTAAACCTTTACTGTATTTTGCTAATGGCTATACTTCTATATTTAGAGGAACACCACTTTTACTACAAATTGCTTTAATATACTATGCAACACCACAATTAACAGGTTATGATATTCCTGCACTGTTAGCAGGTGTGATTACTTTTACCCTCAACTCCGGTGCTTATGTTTCGGAAACAATTCGCGGTGGGATTCTAGCAGTAGATAAAGGACAAATGGAAGCTTCTTTATCATTAGGTATTGCTTATCTACCCATGATGAAGGATATTATTTTACCTCAAGCCGTAAAAAATATTTTGCCAGCTTTAGTTAATGAAAGTATCGGTTTACTAAAAGATTCATCATTGGTATCAACAATTGGGGTAGTAGATGTTTTGCGTCGCGCTCAAATTGTCGGTGCAGAAAAGTATATTTACTTTGAGCCTCTATTACTTGCTGGGATGATTTACTATTTAATGGTCATGGGATTAACTTGGGTTGGTTCTCAACTGGAAGTAAGATTACATCGTAGTAGTTGAAAAGTGATTTTTTTTAAAGATTATAGCGGTTGTCGATTGAGTGAAGTAGAACCTCTTCCCTCCTTGCTTGCGGGTTAAGGGTAGGGTGTTATTTCTAAGTTAGTGCAAGTTTAGAGATTTTTTGGTGGGCATTGCCCACCCTACCTATAGTTAAAAAATGAAAGAGGAGTAATATATATGCAATTAAATCAGGGTGCCAATGTAGCTATTAAAGTTGAAGATTTATATAAATCTTTTGGGCAACTTCAAGTTTTACAAGGGATTTCTGTAGAGATTCCCAAAGGTGAAGTAGTTGCTATTATTGGTCCTTCTGGATCAGGAAAATCAACTTTTTTGCGTTGTTTAAATTTGCTAGAAGTGCCAACTTCCGGCAAAATTTATGTAGATGGGATAGAAATTACTGCACCTCAAACTGATGTGAGGAAAATTCGTCAAAATATCGGCATGGTGTTTCAGCATTTTAATTTGTTTCCCCATAAGACAGTGCTAAAAAATATTATGTATGCACCGATGCAGGTAAAAGGTATTTCTGAACAGGAAGCGCGGGTAATAGGGATGGATTTATTATCAAAAGTAGGATTGGAAAATAAAGCCGATGTCTATCCTTCGCGGTTATCAGGTGGACAAAAACAACGGGTAGCGATCGCCCGCGCTTTAGCCATGAAACCGGATATGATGATGTTTGATGAACCTACTTCCGCACTTGATCCAGAAATGGTGAAAGAAGTGTTAACCGTCATGGGAGATTTGGCTAAAAGTGGGATGACAATGGCAATTGTGACTCATGAAATGGGGTTTGCTAGAGAAGTTGCTAACCGCATCATCTTTTTAGATGGGGGTCAATTGGCAGAAGATGCACCTCCAGCAGAGTTCTTTAGTAGTCCTCAGTGCGATCGCGCTAAACAGTTTTTAGATAAAGTTCTGTAAAAAGATTTCTTAACATCCTACATAATTATTTCGGGGTATTATCTTCAAATTTTCCCAAATATAACCAAAATAAATTGAATTCATATAATTTTACATTCTTCCTCAACCCTTGATATCACAATCAATCAATCTCAAATTGACAATTATTGAGAGCCAAGTTTGACAAGCTGTCATTTGACTAATGCAACTAAATTAAATGAGAATTATAGAGGATATTTGCACGGATTCAGACATTGTTGTAGAGAGAACACCAGATGAAAAAGATTGTCTCAGTATTATTATTAGGCATAGCTATCTTCACCTTTGCCTTCAGTAGTCCAGCTTTGGCCGCAGATACCGCTAGTGGAGCCGCATTATTTGAGGCTAATTGCGCTCAGTGTCACCTGGGGGGCGGAAATTTAGTTAATCGTGCTAAAACCTTGAAGAAGGAAGCTTTAGAAAAGTACGCTATGTACTCAGCAGAAGCAATTATTGCTCAAGTTACTCGTGGTAAAGGTGCTATGCCAGCCTTTGGTAATAAATTAAAAGCAGAGCAAATAGAAAATATAGCTGCTTATGTCCTCGAACAAGCTGACAAAGACTGGAAAAAGTAAGTTTACATCTGATTTGATGGCTTAACAATGTGCGGGGCTTTTGGTCCCGCTCAATATTTAGTGAATCATTATTATAAAATATGAGTTTATCAATTTTCACTATAGGACAACGCGAAAAAGAAGCTGAAGCACTAAAGACTTTCCTTTTCTTTAGTCTCATTGGCTCACTAGCATTACATATTGGGCTACTAGCTTTAGCTATTAACAAGTTTTTATTCAAAGCACCTGAAGTTATAGAAAAACCTATTGAAGTAACAATTCTGGAAACTATACCCCAGGAAGTAGCTCAATTACCACTAAAAACAAAATCCTTAGCAAAAATAAATTCCGGTAGTAGTAATGGAGATGGAGGAATTTCCACACCAACAGAAACATCAATGACTACAAGTAACTCTGCTGTCGCACCCTTAACCAAACAGCCACAAGCAAAAACTATTAATAACCTTGTTCCTCAACAAGCCCAAATACATACTACTTCTAAACCCACGAAAATACCAACTCTATTAGAAACCAAGCCAATAGGAAAAACTATTTCTAAACCTGCGAAAATATCAACTCTATTAGAAACCAAGCCAATAGAAAAAACCATTTCTGAACCTGGGAAAATACCAACTTTATTAGAAAACTTGGGAGAAAATACAAATACTCCAGCTTCTACCCAACCTCAAGCGAATATAAAACCCGGAGATATCCCAGTATTGAAATCAGAAACTCCAACTAATGTTAGTGCTAACAATACCCCTAATAATTCCACCACTTCCACACAGTCCCCACAGAATAAAATCTCACATACTGAAAGTATTCCTGGTAATCTAGGCGATAGATTGAGAAATAGTTTAGGTAAAGGTATTGGTTCAGGTACTAATTCAGGTACTGGGATTGGTTCAGGTACTAATTCAGGTACTGGGATTGGGAATCAAATGGGGAATAATCCAAAACTAGAAAATACACCAATAGCTACAGCAGCTAAACCTCCCATAAAAACTGGTTCTAAATTAAACCGAGCCGATTGTATACAGTGTCAGATCAAGTACCCAGATAGAGCTAGAAGACGTGGGGTGGAAGGAACAGCAGAAGTAGCTATTGACACTGATTCTCAAGGTAATGTTACTCAAGTAAGGTTAGTTAGTTCTAGTGGTGATAGTGAACTAGATGAAGCAGCGCAACAAGCGGCTCAAGAGTGGAAATTAACACCCACAGAAACAGGAAGAGAAGGGGTAAGAGCCTCAGTTAATTTTGCTATGAAAGGATCACAGCGTCACCGTCAACTTCAAGAACGTCCAAAGAGATAAAAGATACCTGACTTCTCACACAAATTGCGTATCTGAACATTGATTAATTTAACTAGGGCTTGCTGAATAAACATAAAACCGTCTATTAATCGTAGTTTCGCCGATTTTAAGAACAAGCAAGTGCAAGGTTTTGGCAAATGGAGTCTCAAAACAGTTGCATTTTTCCTTGTCGGATATGAGGAATTGAGGATATCTAGATAGTTGAAACTGTTCCCTGTTCCCTGTTCCCTGTTTGTGACTTGAACCATAACTTGGGCTAAATTGTGAACCATAAAATGAGCCATAAGTAACGACAAAATAAGCCTTACG
>JAKOGY010000330.1 GCA_028658405.1 Dolichospermum sp. ST_sed8
CTGCAATTCTGATTTAACGTGGAATGGTGCGTTACGCTGTCGCTAACACACCCTACTTTTGCACTTTATTTAATTCAAATTCCTTAGCAGTACAAAGAAATTTCTCAAGCTCAGAGTAGAGAGTTTTCTGATAAAATCATTTAAAAAACTTGTTCGGATATTTGCATTTGGGCAAATTGTTGATTTAGTTGAACCTTTGTTATTAAATACAAATCAATAAACATATTAAGCCATATCATGATTAATGATCGCATCAAAATATCCCCAAAAACCAGACAAATTCCCCTGAGATTATTATTAATTTTTCCCTTTGTCCTGCAAATTGTGAGTGCTGTAGGATTAGTGGGTTATCTTTCCTACCGCAGCGGACAAAAAGCCGTAGAAGATATGGCCAAACCTTTGATGTCGGAAATTGGCGATCGCATTGACAGAAATCTCGCCAACTATTTCCAATCTCCAGTAGACATGGCACGCAATAATGCTGCTGCTCTCAAATTAGGTGTCTTGAATTATCAAGATCTTTCTACAATCAAACGCTATTTCTGGCAACAATCACAAATCTTTAAGGGCATCCCTATCTGGCTAATTGCGACTGAGCAAAAAACGATATTAATTGTGGATCAGCAGGATCGTAAAATATGTTTATGAAGAAATACCCAGAAATGAGATCAAAAATGTCTCAGAAAATGTGCTAAAATCTGAGGATTTGAGAAATATGTCTTATGATATCATTCTCATGGATATGCAAATGCCAGAAATGGATGGTATTACAGCCACAAAAATGATTCGTCAATCTGACAAACCTCAACCTTGGATTATCGCTTTAACAGCTAATGCGTTAGAGGAAAATCGCCAAACTTGCTTTGAGGTAGGGATGAATGATTTTATTAATAAACCTATAGTGATATCTGAACTAACGGAGGCTTTAAAAAATGCCATATCCATAAAAATTTAGTCCAGCAATCAGATCATTAAATTGCTCATGCTCATAAATAGACAACACATTAGTTTTATAATTAGCATTAAAGATGAGCAATTTTAAGAAAAAATCATAATAAACACTTGAAAAAATAAAAGCAATGAAAGATGAATTTCAGTTTAAAATACTTTTGGCTGAAGATAATATAATTATCCAAAAAGTAACAACATTAAAGTTTAAAAATCTTGGCTATATGATTGATGTTGCTAACAACGGATTAGAAGTATTATCAATGCTAGAAAATCAATTTTATGATATCATTCTTATGGATATGCAAATGCCAAAAATGGATGGTATTGCAGCTACAGAAATAATTCGTCAATCTCATCAAATTCAACCTTATATTATTGCTGTAACAGCTAATTTTTTAGAAGAAGATCGTCAAATGTGTCTTGATGTAGGGATGAATGATTTCATGACTAAACCCATAGTCATCGCTCAACTAATAGAGGCTTTCAAAAATGTTCATCTCATTAAATCGAGGTCTTATGAATTACCTATCAAGCCTAATTAAAAAACAATTAGGAGTGTTTTTGATTACAGCTATTTTAGCCATCGTCTTAACGAATTGTACCACCCAAACCTCCTCACCATTACGCATCGGTACTAACCTTTGGACAGGATATGAAACCTTATATCTAGCCCGTGATTTGGGCTATTATGATCAAAGCCCGATCAAATTGGTAGATTATCCTTCAGGAACAGAGGAAGTACGGGCTTATCGCAATAATGAAATTGAAGGTGCAGGATTATCAATTGATCAAGCTTTAGTGTTAGCTGCAAATCAAGAAAACATTAAAATTATTGCCATCGTTGATGTTTCTCATGGTGCAGATGTGATTTTAGGAAAACCAGAAATAAAAGACATAAAAGCTTTAAAAGGCAAACGAGTTGGTGTAGAAGCCACATCTCTAGGTGCATTTTTCATTGCTCGTGCGTTAGAAAAGAATGGAATGTCTGTGAAAGATATTCAGATAGTTTCTTTAGAACCAATCGAACACGAACGAGCTTATAAACAGGGAAAAGTAGATGCCGTTGTTACCTTTGGACCCGCTAGAATTAAACTATTAGCAGCCGGGGCAAAATTATTATTTGATAGTAGCCAGATTCCTGGAGAAATTGTAGATATTATCGCTGTTAGCACAGAAGCGATCGCTAATTCTCCTGATACCATTCAAGCATTAATCAATGGACGATTTCGGGCTTTAGATTATTTAGAAAAAAATCCCCAAGATGCAGCGACTCGCATGGCAAAACGCACTAAAGTAACCTCTAAACAAATTTTGGATGCTTTTAAAGGATTAAGTCAACCCAACTTGCAAGAAAATCAAAAATTACTCGATCAAACTGATCCTGCTCTGGTGAACGGGATGAAAAAACTTATCCAGATTATGATGGAAAATAAATTAATATCAAAAGCCATTGATCCTGCAAGTATTCTTGATGATCGTTTTATTAAAAATGCCAAATTATCAAGTCAAAAAAACTCATGAAAATGAAAAGTTTTCCCCTACCTCTAAGATTTTCTATTCCGGCAGTTTTAATCTTGTGTGGTGGATTATTGGGAGTAACTTCTTTTAATCAAGAAGTTGCCGAAAATTATAAAAAAACAGAATTAAATACTAAAGACTATTTGCAGATTTCCGCAGGACAAACATCAAGAATCTTAGATTATTTATATCGCAGATCAGATATTGAAGATGCAGAAATTACTATCATTAGTCAACTTGGCAGTGATCCCAACCTCAATTTAGTCATACTAATTAATGATCAAAATATTATTCATTTGTCCAACCGTTATGAACTTAAAGATACTCCCCTGAGTAACACAATTGCGGCAGATTATACGGCTGAGTTAACTACTGTACGAGAGAATCTAGCCGGAAAAATCATCCTCTCACCAAATAAGAAAAAACTAATTGCGATTTATCCCATTTTTCTCCAGGTTTTGCCCAACGAAATCCGCCCTTCCAGAGTGGGAATTTTATTTTTTGAATACGATCTTACCCGGACTAAACAACAAGCTTTTAATGATGCTTTAAAACGATCTCTTATATTTAATGGTTCATTAGCTATATTTTGTTTAGGATTATGGTTTTTCTTTGAATTAACTCTCACTCGGCGAGTTTCTCAATTAGTTGCAGCTAGTAATAGTTTAGCTGAAGGCAACCTTAATATCAGAACTAAATTATCAGGTTCAGATGAACTTGCTCAAATCTCCATTGCTTTTGATGACATGGCAAATAAGATTCAAGAAAATACTAGAATCCTGCAACAGGAGTTAATAAAAAGGGAGATCATAGAAACCAAACTCACAGAAATCAACGCACAACTTTCTATTTCTAATCTGGAACTTGCCTCTGCAACTAAGGCTAAAAGTGAATTTCTAGCTAATATGAGTCATGAAATTCGCACACCCATGAATGGTATAATTGGGATCACCCAACTCTTCTCAATGACAAATCTTACAGAAGAACAAATAGATTTTATTCATACTATTCGAGATAGTGGTGATGCCCTTTTAACCATTATTAACGATATTCTTGATGTCTCAAAAATTGAGTCAGGAAATTTGCAATTAGAAGAACAACCTTTTGTTTTAAGAGATATCATCAAATCTGTATGTAGTCTTCTGGCTACACAAGCAGACATAAAAAATATTAACCTTGAATATTTCATAGATCCCAATATTCCTCTTCATCTTTTAGGAGATGGTTTACGCTTACGTCAAATACTCCTCAATCTGATCGGTAATTCTATTAAATTTACCAACTCTGGCAGCGTTTATGTGTCAGTCAATAGTAAATTAATTGCTAATGATCAAAAATGTCCAGAATATCAAGTAACAATTAGCATTAAAGATACAGGAATTGGTATTAATAGCGATCAATTACAAAAACTATTTCAACCATTTACCCAAGCTGATGCTTCCATTAGTCGCAGATATGGCGGTACAGGTTTAGGTTTAGCAATTAGTAAAAGTTTAGTTAATTTAATGAGTGGAAGAATTTGGGTAGAGAGTTTAGGCAATATTGGCGGAACTCCCCCTGATGATTGGATAGCAAATGAAAATGACCATCACCAAGGCTCAATATTTAATTTTACATTAATTACTAAAGGTATTTTATCTATTGACTTAATTCCCAAAGATGCAATAGAACCATCTCAATTAGAAGATACAAACTCTCAATTACAATTAAAAATTCTCTTAGCTGAAGATAATAAAGTTAATCAAAAAGTAGCAGCATTAACACTTAAAAAACTGGGTTATATTGCCGATATTGCTAATAATGGTGTAGAAGTCCTGGCTATGTTAGAAAATCAAGCTTATGATGTCATTCTCATGGATATGCAAATGCCAGAAATGGATGGTGTCACAGCCACGAAAATGATTCGTCAATCAACTCAAAATCAACCTTATATTATTGCTTTAACAGCTAATGCCTTAGAAGCAGACCGTCAAATATGTTTAGATGTAGGCATGAACGATTTTATTACCAAACCTATAGTGATATCTGAACTAACAGAGGCTTTAAAAAAATTAATCAATTCTCCTAATAGGATTAATAAGTACACCAATCAGAAAATTTGGCAACATGGTTAAGAGGATGTTTTAAAAGTCCTTCGTGGTGTATCAAATATTTTCAGATCCCCCTTAAAAAGGGGGACTTTGACTCTAGTTTCCCCCTTTTTAAGCTACGGTGTACACACAAGTCTTCTAGAGTTGCCCCACAACGTTTAGATCCCCCCAACCCCCCTTAAAAAGGGGGGGCTAAATTCTTCAAAGTCCCCCTTTTTAAGGGGGATTTAGGGGGATCGGATAACGTTTA
>JAKOGY010000331.1 GCA_028658405.1 Dolichospermum sp. ST_sed8
TGCCACTGTTACAGCATTAAACGCAAAAGACAAAACTAAGGGCATGGGACATTTAAACCAAAAGGTGTAAATCAGTGCTAAAATAGTGGTGGATATAGCCGCATAAGCCCAATACATTTCTTGATTAGTTAAACCATTTTCTGCTTTAATTACTCTTAAAGCGTTCATGGGTATTGGTTCTGGCATAACTCCCCCCGGAGGAAACGCCCAGTAGTTACCACGTCTCTCGACAAATAAATCTGTCCAGCCATTTTCTAAGCACCATGCCTCAATCCATTGAATAGAGTAATGATTTATCATACAAATAAATACTAACTTTGCATTGTAAATGTGTGTAGTCTTTTAATCTCAATAGCTCAAAGATTTTTAGTCAAAAGTCAGAAATCAAAATGGTTTTCTGTATGGCTTTTGATCTAATTTTTGAATTTTACTCAATTGCATATTGCTATAACTTTGAGTTCATCGTTTTAGCTGTTTGTCAAACTATTTTATACATATTAAAAATCCTGTTCCCATAGCCATCACCATGAATAACAGATTATCAGTTGTTCTGACTACTGGACTTCAAAAGATAACAAACTTTACTTTTGACATACTCCCCAGCCTAAAGGCGTGGGGATTCTGGGGTCAAACAGCAATTGCTGGCGTAGCCAGTCTAATATTACCTAACCCAATAGTTGATGCCCCAACCATTTGAATATTTATAGCGGCGTTTTCATCTCGTCCATTAATTGACTGACAAGATGGACAACGCCATTGTCTAACAGATAAATCCAGCTTTTCTAAAATCTGCCTACAATGAGAACAAGTTTTACTAGATGGATACCATTGGTCTATATAAAGAACTTGTTTATTTTTCTTTTTGGCTACCCATTCTAGTATTTGCAGAAATTCTCCAAAAGCCAAGTCTGATATTTTTCTGCCCCAAAGACGCTGCATACCCTTGAGGTTTAGAGTTTCAAAGCATAAAACATCAAACTTGTCTGTCAATTGATGAGCTAGGTTCCAAAACCAATCACGTCGGCGGTTACAAACATCCTCGTATTTACGAACTAAGTTCTTTCTAGCTCGTTCACGATTATTTGACCCTTTTACTTTGTTGGAGTGATTTCTACTAGCTTTTTTGATAGCATTTAGAGATTGTTTAAGGAATTGAGGTGATTCAATTAAAGTTCCATCAGAGCCAGTTAGAAATGTTTTGAGTCCAAAATCAAACCCCGCTATTTTAACAGTCGTTGATTTAATTCCTGATTCTGATTTGTCATCAACTACAACAACCATAAATAACTCACCTAGTGCCGTGCGCTTAATGGTTAATGTTTTGATTTTTCCTTCTATTTCTCTAGACTTCCAAAATTGATAAACTTGGTTTCCTATCTTAACTCTATTGCTCCCCAAAAATTTATAACCAGCTTGTTTAAGGGTGAATGATTTGTATTTTCTGACTTTCTTAAAACCTGGTGTTCTGACTCCTTTCTTGTTGTGTTTAAAAAATAATTGGTAGGCTTTTTCAATTCGTTGGCAAATATCTTGTACTGCTTGAGAACCTACTGACTGCCAAAAAGAATTACGCTTTCTTAATTTGGCAATATGAGACTGTAGTTTGGCACAGTTTAAGTGTTTACCCCACATTCGGTAATACCGTTTATGTAGAGCAATACAATGGTTATAGATCACCCCTGCGGCATTGATCATCCGTTTGAGGTGTCTATTCCTTTTGTGTTCGTACAGCTTAAACTTTAGTGAATTCATGCTCCTATTATCTCATGCCAAGAAACAAACCGTACTCAAAATGATGTACTTAGAGAATTAACCAGAAAGTTAGAGAAAAGCCGTCCTAGAAGGACGGGGCTTTAAACCCAGTTTTTTGGTAATTAAACTTAATAAATTATTGTAAATAGTAAAATCCTTCTAAGGTAATAATGCCATCTTTTTCCGGAATCAGCAACAGTTAAAATTTAGAACAGGGACAAAGATCCCCGACTTCTTCAAGAAGTCGGGGATCTGAACTTCCCAATATTTATAAATCAAATAGGATTGCTATCCGAAACTGAACTAATCGTCAATCACTAACTTGGACTCATTAACTATGTTTTGGCAAAAAAGTTTAGGATGGATTTTGGGAATTATGCTTTGGTGCGTTGCACAACCAGCATTAGCAGACTGGACTCATCCTTTATCATTTAGTAACGCAGAATTATCAAGACAAGACTTTTCTGGACAAAGTTTACAAGCAGCGGAATTTTCTAACGCTAACCTGGAAATGGCTAACTTTGCAGGTGCGGATTTGCGAGGAACAGTTTTTAGTGCTTCCGTAATGACAAAAGCAAATTTGCATGGAGCAGATTTAACCAATGCCATGGTAAATGAAGTAAAATTAATAGGCGCTGATTTAAGTAATGCCGTTTTAATAGAAGCTCTTTTACTCCGCACAGCCTTTACAGATGTTAATATCACAGGTGCAGATTTTACAGACGCAATTCTAGATAGAGCGCAAATTAAAGAGCTATGTCAAAAAGCCAGCGGTGTAAATTCTCAAACTGGTGTAGAAACTCGTGAGTCGTTAGGATGTCAATAAAACTTGGGATAATTGGTGGTGGACAACTGGCTTGGATGATGGCAGATGCGGCGCGTAAACTGGGAGTAGAATTAATAGTCCAAACTCCTAGTCAGAATGATCCCGCTGTATCTATTGCCCAAGATAGCATTTTTGCTCCAGTTGATGATGCCGCAGCCACAGAGCTTTTAGCTACAAAGTGTGATATTATTACCTTTGAGAATGAGTTTGTTAACCTTGGTGCTTTATCATTACTAGAAAAACAGGGTGTTTGCTTTCGTCCTCAACTAGCAGCTTTAGCACCGCTGTTAGATAAATATGAGCAACGTTGCTATTTACGGGATTTAGGTTTACCCGTTCCCCAGTTTTTAGCACTATCAGCAGAAAAAAAGCTAGAATCTCAAATTGAAAATTTGGGTTTTCCGGTTGTTCTCAAAGCGCGAAGACATGGGTATGATGGTCAAGGAACTTTTATCATTCCTGATTTTACAACTCTAGCAAAAACAGTTAATCAAAATCATGCCCAGTTTTTAGTAGAAGAATTTGTCCCTTTTACCAAAGAACTAGCAATAATAGCAGCCCGTTCTGTAAATGGGGAAATTGTCATCTATCCAGCGGTAGAGACTATCCAAAAAGAACAGGTTTGTCGGTGGGTAATTGCCCCAGCGATAATTACCAAAGAACAAAGTTCAGAAATTGTAGCGATCGCCCATAAACTATTAAATAGTCTTCAATATGTCGGAGTCTTTGGCATTGAACTATTTCTCACTGCTGATGGTAATATTTTAATTAATGAAATAGCACCACGCACCCATAACTCTGGACATTTTTCCCTTGATGCTTGTGAAACTTCCCAATTTGAACAACATCTGAGAGCCGTGTGTGGTTTACCATTAACCAAAGCTGCTTTACATTGTAGCAGTGCTGTGATGGTTAATTTGCTAGGATATGAAAGCAGCGATTGCGACTACCAAAAACAACGTCAACAACTTGCAGCTATTCCCCAGGCTACGGTTCACTGGTATGGCAAAACAGAATCTCGTCCGGGACGTAAATTAGGACATATCACCGTTTTATTAGAGGCAGATAACGGTAAAGGAGTGAAAGATATTATACATGAAATCGAATCTATCTGGTATCCCCTCGCAAAAGTTTGCCAGAATTTTCCCAAATAAACACACAAAACATTTTTCAAAGCTATAATGGGTTGGTTACACTACGACGACTGGTGACTGCCATCAAGTTTTTTGATCTATGTCTTTAACAACAAGGGAGCTAAACAATTCTCGTGGCAGTATACCGGGCTTGTACCCGGAAACTTTAAACGAGGACCCTCAGTTCCCACCTGGTTTAACCAGGTCATAAACTTAGGTAAAACGGCGTTGCGGTGAAATACAAAATTTTGGCTCCCTTGTTGATTAAACTGGGGAGCTTTAAATTTCCAGTTAAAAACAGAATAGAGCCGGAAGGCAGGGGGATAAATATTTCCTAATTCCCTTACTATTGACCACTGACCACTGACCACTGACTAATGACTCATCCTTTAATACCACAAATTATTGATTTGGCGACACCAGTAGCAGCAGAACTAGGATTGGAAGTAGTTAGTATAGTTTTTCATACCAACCAAAGTCCCCCAGTCTTACGAGTAGATATATTTAATCCTCTACAGGACATTGGCCTGGATGATTGTGTAAGGATGAGCCGTGCCTTAGAAGCCTCATTAGATGAGGGAGAGATCATTCCAGATGCTTATGTATTGGAAGTGTCTAGTCCTGGTATTTCCCAGCAACTGGTAACAGACAGGGAATTTATTTCCTTCAAAGGATTTCCTGTAATTATTTCTACTTCCCCACCTTTCCAAGAACAGCAAGATTGGATAGGTCTATTGATTCGTCGGGATGAAACTATAGTTTACCTTAATCAAAAAGGTCGTGTAGTAGAAATTCCCCGGAATCTCATTACCAGAGTCCAAATGGGTCAGTAACCCAGCCCTAAAGGGACTGAGCTTGCAAGAGTAATCAAGCAAGCTATGCTGACCAGACCACCCTGAGCTTAGTCTCATGGTAGCCGTTATTTGAGTCACGACACCTTGGAATGCGTTCGCGCCAGCGTGCCGTCAGGCATAGCTAGTTCCCCGCTCTGTCATTTGCAATTAAACAGTTTTAACCCACATTCCGCACCCCCCGGTGTCACAATCGGTAATTTCGGATTTTTGAATACATTAAAGGATAATTTTTA
>JAKOGY010000332.1 GCA_028658405.1 Dolichospermum sp. ST_sed8
CCTAAAAGGATGTTTTAAAAGTCATTCGTGGTGTATCAAATATCTTCAGATCCCCCTAAATACCCCTTAAAAAGGGGGACTTTGAAAATTCTTGTTCCCCCTATTCTCAGGAAATTTTCCTAAAAGGATGTTTTAAAAGTCATTCGTGGTGTATCAAATATTTTCAGATCCCCCTAAATCCCCCTTAAAAAGGGGGACTTTAAAAATTCTTGTTCCCCCTATTCTCAGGAAACTCTGACTCTAGTTCCCCCCTTTTTAAGGGGGGTTAGGGGGGATCAATAAGTGCCTAAGATCACCACCCAAAACTTTATGGCTTCGCCACGTAAGCTATCAAACAATCTCTAACTCAAAATATTCCGACCCCAAACTTTAATCGGGTGCATATCATGAATACTCGACGGACTACCAAGAAATCTCAAGTTAATAAAACTACTGTTGAACTATCCCCAGAACAGCAGGAAGAACAAAAAGAGTTATTTCCCATTGTCGGTATTGGCGCTTCTGCCGGTGGTTTGGAGGCATTTACCCAACTATTAAGCCATTTACCAATAGATACGGGAATGGGATTTGTGCTGGTTCAGCATTTAAGTCCTGATCAAAAAAGTATGTTGTCGGAAATTCTGTCTCGGACAACCCAAATGCCTGTAAGTGAAGTCCGGGAAGGGATGAAAGTAGAACCGAATCATGTTTATGTGATTCCGGCTAATGTCACCATGACCATTGCTAAAGGGGTGCTAAAACTCAACCCCCGTGAAAAGACTCGCGGACTGGCACTAACTGTTAATGATTTCCTCATATCTTTAGCAGATGATTTAGGCAACAAAGCCATCGGTGTGGTGCTGTCAGGGAGTAATAAAGATGGGACAAAGGGTTTAGAAAGCATTAAAGGTGCAGGAGGCATTACCTTTGCCCAAGCTGAAGAACCGGGAATGATTAATACCATGCCTAATACGGCTGTAGCTTCTGGTTATGTAGATTTTATCCTCACTCCCCAACAAATTGCCGAGAAACTGGCAAACATCAGCACTCATCCCTACATTAGAGAAGCAGAACCGATTGAAGAAATTGAAGTTATCCCAGATGCCACAGATCCTTTATTAAAGATTTTCAGTATTCTGCGAGGGGCTACGGGTGTTGATTTTAACTATTACAAGCAGAATACTTTGAAAAGGCGAATTCAGCGCCGAATGGTGTTGTATAGATTAGATACGCTAGAAGATTACATTTATTATCTGCAAACTCACCCAGAGGAAGTTAGCGCACTCTATCAAGATGTATTAATTACTGTTACCAATTTTTTCCGAGATCCACAAAGCTTTGAAGCCTTAAAAACGCAAGTATTTCCTATTCTTACCAAGGAACGTAAATATGATAATCCGATCCGCATCTGGGTAGCAGGATGTTCCACTGGTGAAGAAGCTTACTCTATTGCCATGTGTTTAATAGAATTTTTAACGACTCAGCCTATTATTAATATCCCCATTCAGATTTTTGCGACAGATATTAATGATATTGCCATAGAAAAAGCGAGAACTGGTATTTACAAACCTAACCAAATAGGAGATATTTCTCCAGAACGATTGCAACGTTTCTTTGATAAGATTGAGAGTGGCTATCAAATTAATAAGTCAGTCCGAGAACTGTGTATTTTTGCCAAACAAAACCTGATTAGTGATCCGCCTTTTTCTCAATTGGATCTGATTAGTTGTCGCAACGTCCTAATTTATTTGGGTGCGGCTGTCCAGAAGAAAATTATTCCCACTTTCCATTATGGTCTTAAACCTACAGGCTTTTTGATGTTAGGGATATCAGAATCAGTGGGGGATTTTCATGAGTTGTTTTCTGTAGTGGATAAAAAGTACAAGATATATGCTCGAAAAATGATATCTTCCCAATTGGGGATTGAGTTAATTACCAGTGACTATGGCTTGGAATCTCCGAAAGCACAAATACCAGATTCTAATATTTATAACAATGATCTAGAAATGCAGAAACAAGTTGACAGGATTATATTAAACCAATTTACACCTGCGGGGGTGGTGATTAATGATAATTTGGAAATTTTGCAATTCCGAGGTCAGACCAATTCTTATTTAGAACTGGCACCAGGCAAACCCAGTTTTAATTTGTTGAAAATGGCTAAGAAAGAATTGCGGTTAGATTTACGTAGCTGCATCTATCAAGCTAAAAAAGAAGAGGTAGCAGTCACAAGAGCAGGAATCCAAATCAGAACTGAAAACGCAGTTAGGCTGATAAAAATTGATGTAATTCCCTTTACTCTTGATGGTGCAGAGGTAGAAAAATTATTTTTAGTTTTGTTTAGAGAATTATCCTCTTTAGTTACTTCTGACACAGCGCCAGCCAGCGAGATTAAATTTGAACAGGAGCAAAAAATCAATCATGAAAAAGAAACTGCTGATCTACTACACAACGAATTAAAAACTACTAAAGATTATCTGCAATCAATTATTGAGGAACAGCAAGCTTCTAATCAAGATTTGCGAGCGGCAAACGAAGAAATACTTTCTAGCAATGAAGAATTGCAAAGTACCAATGAGGAATTACAAACAGCGAAGGAAGAAATTCAAGCTAGTAATGAAGAATTAAATACGATTAATGATGAACTGCAACGCCGAAATATTGAATCTAATCAGGTAAACAATGATTTAAAAAATCTCCTGACTAATATTAATATTTCTGTCCTGATCTTAAGTGGTGATTTACAGATTCGTCGCTTTACTCCCATGGCAGGGTTAATATTTAATTTAATTCCTTCCGATGTGGGACGACCATTTAGTCATATTAAACATCAGTTAAATATACCAGATTTGGAGACACAAGTTTTAGAAGTAATTAACACTCTGAATTTTAAAACTCAGGAAGTGCAAGACCAAAATGGTCATTGGTATGATTTACGCATTCGCCCCTATCGGACGCTAGATGATAAAATTGATGGTGCTGTGGTAGTTGTGGTGGATATTGATGAACTCAAACATAGCACTGATCAACTCATAGCATCCCGTGATTATTCAAAAGCAATTGTGGATACTGTGCGCCAATCTTTAGTGGTGCTGGATACAGATTTACGGGTAGTTACAGCTAGTCAGTTTTTCTACGACACATTTAGGGTGGTGCGGGAAGCAACAGAAAATTGCCTAATTTATGAAATCGGTAATGGACAGTGGAATATTCCTAAATTGCGATCGCTCTTAGAAGAAGTTCTCCCCCAGCAATCCCAATTTCAAGACGTAGAAGTTGAGCATAATTTCGAGGAAATCGGCTACAAAGTTATGTGTCTCAATGCCCGTCAAATGCCGCAAATAGGGGATAAACCCCTGATTCTTTTAGTAATTGAGGATATTACCCAAGAGAAACAATTTGAAGCAGAACGGGTTGAACTCCTAGAACAGGAACAGTCAGCGAGAAATGCCGCAGAAGCAGCCAACCGCGCCAAAGATGAATTTTTATCAATTCTCTCCCACGAGTTGCGAAACCCCCTGAGTTCTCTAATGGGATGGACGCAATTACTCCGAAAAAAGCAGTTAGATGAAACCAAGACCAATCAGGCATTAGAAGCCATTGAACGGGCTGCTCACGCTCAAAACCGACTAATTGGGGATTTATTAGATATCTCTCGCATTAGCTCTGGTAGGCTAAATCTAGATATTCAACCTGTGCAGCTTGTAGCTGTAATTTCAGCAGCGATAGAGGTTGTAAATCTGTCCGCAGAAGCGAAAAATATTGAAATTGTATCGGACTTAGATCCTACCCCTAAAACCTTACCAGGAGATCCGATTCGCTTACAGCAGATCATCTGGAATTTACTTTCTAACGCGATTAAATTTACTCCTACAGGAGGAAGAATTGATCTGACTTTAGAGTACACCCCTCTTCGAGCAAAAATTCAAGTTAGGGATACTGGCATGGGTATTAGTGCCGACTTTCTCCCCTATGTGTTTGATCGCTTCCGTCAAGCTGATGGGACTACAAGTAAATCCAATCCAGGATTGGGATTGGGTTTAGCGATTGTCCGTCACTTGGTAGAACTTCACGGTGGTACAATTGCAGTTACCAGTCCAGGAGAGGGTCAAGGTACAACCTTTACAATCAGACTACCTATCCAAAGAAACCCAGAACCGACTGTCGAAAAAAGTAATATAGCAATAGAAGCTGTTCCTACCCCTCCTACTGCCTCTGCTGACCACTCATCATTGTCAGGCGTGCGTGTGCTTATGGTAGATGATGAACCAGATATCCGCCAATTATTTCACATCATCCTGGAAGACCAAGGAGTAGAAGTCACATCAGCCACATCAGCCCAAGAAGCTTTATCAATACTCAAAGCTAATCCTGGTGGATATGACATCCTGTTATCTGATATTGGTCTACCACATGAAAATGGTTATGCTTTAATCCGTCAGGTAAGGGCGTTGAGTGTTGAAGAAGGCGGACAAATTCCCGCAGCCGCTCTAAGTGGTTATACTGGAGAAATAGATCAGGCAAACTCTCTATCAGCAGGATTTCAAAAGCATCTGAATAAACCTATCGAACCAGGTCAATTGCTGAGTGTAGTTGCAGAATTATCTGGCAGACAAATCAATTAGGTTTACGCATTGACAGAAAATACTAAATATGAATGGCGGTAAAAACCACATTCACCGTAGGGGTTTAGCAAGAGCTTTATTGGTGCCAACTAGAAGTAGGGGCGTATTGCAAGAAGTAGGGGCGTATTGCTAGAAGTAGGTACGTATTTCTATAA
>JAKOGY010000333.1 GCA_028658405.1 Dolichospermum sp. ST_sed8
TCTTCACATGAGCAAAAGCGAAAGCTAAGAACATCGGGAGCCGTGTACACGGAAACGGGTACGCACGGATCTAACAGAGAGGAGCGCGGGATAATACCCACCTCCGACTCTACCAACTCACAGTCAAAACATGGCTAGTGGTAAAGTTGCTTTTGGCCATGACGGATTCTCAGCCCGAGTTAAAGCCACCGGTATTGCTTACAGTGGAGCGGCGGAAAATGTGGCTTACAATCAGGGTTCTAAAGACCCAGCTACTACTGCTGTTCAAGGCTGGTTGAAGAGTTCAGGACATTTAACCAATATCAAAGGTAATTATAACCTGACGGGAATTGGTGTGGTGAGTAATAGCAAAGGACAAATTTATTTCACACAAATTTTCCTGCGTTCAAGATAAATTTTCGTGAAGAATAGTTAGTTAACAAAAATAGTATCTATGACATCTATCATTGGATACTATTTATTACTATTCATTTTGATTATTAATGTAAATAACATTTAATAGTTTTTTAGTCATCAATACCTTCGCCATTTTTGTATTTGTTGGGTTGAGCGAAGGGAAACCCAACAAATACGTTGGGTTTCGTGCCATTGCTTCGCAACGCTAACGCTAACAACCCAACCTACGAATCAAGGAATTTTTTGATTTGGCTAAGGTATTGACTCGTAGAATACTATATAAACTGCTTTGAATTGTGAAAATTTGATGATCCTTTAGTTTATATTTGGCAAATAGTATCCTGGTAAGTATTCTGATAATCAGAAGATAGGGTATATATCCAATAAATCCATACATAACTTAACTTAAACCTCTATGTTACGACAAACTGCTTTTGGCATCGCTTTAAGTACGCTTGTCCTCGCTAGTGGCTATATGACTGCTGCGAACCCAGATAATAGTTCTGCTAAACAAACTGGCCGATATCAGCGTTCATCACTGGTGACAAGTCAAGCTAAAATATCTAATCTTGGTTTTCAAAATACTAATTTAGAAAAATCAGTTTTTAATCAAATTAATCAATATCGGGCAAAAAAAGGGCTAAAACAATTAAATTTAAGCGAAAAAATCAGTCAGCAAGCCAGAACTCACAGTCAAAATATGGCTACTGGTAAAGTTCCTTTTAGTCATCAAGGATTTGAACAAAGAGTGATGGCAATTCCTCTTAAGTACAGTAGTGCGGCGGAAAACGTAGCTTATAATACAGGATATAGTAATCCTGCTAATGAGGCGGTTTCTGGCTGGTTAAAAAGTCCGGGTCATCTCAAAAATCTTCAGGGTAAGTATAATTTAACTGGGGTTGGTGTGGCTACCAATGACAAGGGAGATGTCTATTTAACGCAAATATTTTTGAACGCTAGTACCGCAGTCCGAAATTAAGACCTCAAAATTATGCCCTTTTTGTGGTAAACGGGCATAAGTAAATTTTTTATTTTTTAATTATTTTTTAATTTTGCATTTTTAATTGGAGTGTTAGCAACGGTCGTCTTGTCTGGCAAAATAAAGAAAAGATCATTTATATTTAACAAGTTCATGACATTACAAGATTTTCAGGTTTGCGAACAGGATTTAAGTGATGTTATCCTTTCTGAGTATTTAAAATCTCCTGCTATTGCTGTTGATACGGAAACAATGGGACTTTTACCTCAGCGAGATCGTTTGTGTCTAATTCAACTCTGTAACCCGCAAGGACAAGTTACGGCTATTCGCATTTCTAGGGGACAAACGGTAGCGCCAAATTTGCAAGTTCTCATGGAAGCAGCCAATATTACCAAGGTTTTTCACTTTGCTAGATTTGATGTTGCTACTTTAAAACACAATTTAGATATTGTTGTCCAGCCAATTTTTTGTACTAAAATCGCTAGTAAGTTAGCCCGTACTTATACAAATCGTCACGGTCTAAAAGATGTGGTTTTAGAATTAGAAAAGGTGGAGTTAGATAAAAGTTCTCAATGTTCTGATTGGGGTAATGCGAGTAGTTTATCTGATGCACAATTAAATTATGCGGCTAATGATGTCCGTTATTTGTTAAGTGTACAAGAAAAACTCACAACTATGTTACAACGGGAAGAACGTTGGCAAGTTGCTCAAGAATGTTTTCAAGCTTTACCGACAATAGTTACTTTAGATTTATTACAATTTAAAGATTTATTTGAACATTAAAATACAGTAGGAGTCAGTAGGGGTGAATGGCCATTCGCCCGTACAGGAGTCACTTTAAATTAAGATTCTGTACCTGATTGATCTGTAATCTGCTGTATCTAAATTGATAATTGACAATTTTTTGTAAATCCATCTATGCTAAAATCGGTTGATAACTGATTAGTAATTAATAGCAAATGAATGATTTTTGGAATACTATTTTAGACTTTGCAGAAACTACTACTATCAGAGTAGGGAAACAATTAATGCAGGATTTTGGCAAAGTCCAAGCTTCACAAAAAGCTGATGGTAGCTTGGTAACAAAATCAGATAAATGGGCAGATCAAGAAATTCGAGATGCCATTGTTTCCACTTTCTCAGGTTACGGCATTTTGAGCGAAGAAAGTGAGCAAACTTTTCCGAATACAGAATGGTGTTGGGTGATTGATCCTTTGGATGGTACAACCAACTTTACCAGAGGAATTCCAATTTGGTCTATCTCTCTGGGCTTACTTTATCGAGGAACGCCTATTTTTGGCTATGTTTACGCTCCACCATTGAATCAGGCATTTCACGGATTTTGGGCGGGTTCATCAGGCTTAACAACGCCAACAGGAGCATTTTTAAATAATCACCCTATTCATACAAGTAAAGATACTCCGAGCAAAAACCACTTTTTTAATCTTTGTTCTCGCAGTACGGATATTATTCAACCGGGTTTTCCTTGTAAAATTCGGATGTTAGGAGTTGCTAGTTATAATTTTCTCGCAGTCGCAAATGGTGCGGTTTTGGGAGGAATTGAAGCTACTCCCAAGGTATGGGATATTGCAGGTGCTTGGGTAATTGTCCAAGCTGCTGGAGGAACATGGGTATCGCTGGATTCTGAATCTTTTCCATTATCGCCGGGAATGGATTATAGCGATCGCTCTTTTCCCACAATGGTTGTTAGTAATTCAGATTTAGTTCCGATCTTTACACCATTTCTAAAAACTGTAAAATTTTAACAAGAATAATTGTAGCTTGCTTGCCCGAAGGGTACGCAGACAAAGGCAGATGAAGACAGATGGAATTCTGCACAAATTCACATAAAATTGGTCTGACAACTGAGAATTAACAAAATTATGCAAGGACTTTGGCTAGAAAATAACAAATTACAATTACGGACTGATATTCCTATTCCTGAAGCACCGCAGGGAGAGGCTTTAGTGCGGGTTTTACGAGCGGGAATTTGCAATACTGATTTGGAATTAATTAAAGGTTATTATCCCTATACTGGCATTATTGGCCATGAATTTGTTGGTGTTGTGGAACAAGGTCCAAAAGAGTTAATTAATCACCGAGTTGTGGGTGAAATTAATGCTGCTTGTGGTTATTGTCGTTTTTGTCGGCGAGGACAACCAACTCATTGCGAAAATCGCACTGTTTTAGGTATTGTTAACCGTAATGGTGCATTTGCAGAATATTTATCTTTACCTATTGAAAATTTGCATCTTGTCCCGGAAAATGTATCTACAGAAGCTGCAACTTTTACTGAACCTATCGCAGCAGCTTTAGAAATTCAAGAACAGGTAAAAATATGTGAAAATGACCGAGTGTTAGTAGTTGGAGATGGTAAATTAGGACAGTTAATAGCACAAACTTTAGCTTTAACTGGTTGTGAATTATTAATAGTTGGAAGACATAAAGATAAGTTAGTGAATTTAGCAGCGAGGGGAATTAAAACTGGTTTAGCTGATAGTGTCACTGATAGATATTTTGATATCTCTGTTGATTGTACAGGAAATCCTGAAGGTTTTACTACTGCACGTCGGGCTTTACGTCCTCGTGGGACATTAATTTTAAAAAGCACTTATGCGGGAAATCTCAGTTTAGATGCTTCTTCTTTAGTGGTAGATGAAATTACTTTAATTGGTTCTCGTTGTGGTCCCTTCGTTCCAGCGTTGGAGTTATTAGCAACGGGTAAGGTAGATGTCCAATCTTTAATTCATGGTAATTATTCTCTTTCTCAAGGTTTGGAGGCTTTTGAGAAAGCGCAAACTAAGGGAGTTTTGAAGGTGTTGTTGGAGATGAATTAGAAGATTAAATGTCAGAATCAGGATATCCAGGATTTAAGGATTTTCAGGATGTTGGTTTAAGTTTTTTTAGTTGAAATTAATAATCAATACCAGTCAGCGATATCTAGTCCCGAACCCGCACGAATTTCTTCTAAACTAGAAAAGTCTTCTTTCCAAGTTCCAGCAAGTGAATAAACGAGTTCTGTCCAAGACAATTGGTTTGTATAATCATTCACAACTTGGTTAGTATTTAAGTGTTTACTATGGATAAATTCAGCAAAGGTTAGAATTTCCTCAGCTTGATCTTGGGGAAGAGTTTTGACAAGTGCGTAAATCTGTTCAGCAATAGTCATAATAGAGTTAGTTAGGGGAAAGTTGATGTCAGTAACCCAGCCCTAAAGGGACTGGGCTTGCAAGAGTAATCAAACAAGCTGTACTGACCAGACCACCCTGAGATTAGTCTAAGGGTAGCCGTTATTTGAGTCACGACACCCACCGAATGCGTAGCTAGTTCCCTGCTCTGTCATTTGCAATTAAACA
>JAKOGY010000334.1 GCA_028658405.1 Dolichospermum sp. ST_sed8
GAAAATTTGGGTATTGAACTCGTTGATAGACAATCAAGAGCCTTAGAATTATGTTCTGTTGGCAATGTGGGATACCACCTTCACTAACTCAGTTGGTGATGTTATACTGGATATTCACGATATCTCAGATGTCGCGGAATGTCTCGGTTAAAAGTATCAGATTCATTTGAGACTTTGATCCAAAACTACAGAGAAACTCTTGGCGAAGATCCGCTTTTTGATGACTCCGATAGCAAGAATTTTCCTAAAGGTGCTTACAAACCAGACTTTGAATTTAGAAAAATTCGGTTTTTGATGCCGGAACTTCAAGGTCTTTTATTTTTTTTGTAGTGAGTTTTAACAAGCTTAATAAGACTAAGCTTAAACTTCGGCAATGGCCTCATCGAATATATTTCGCAACCAGGCACTACTATCCTCCGGCTTTATTTCGGGAATACGTTCGTAATTTAAACGCAATTCCTCTAAAGTATCAGATAAAACAGCCTGATAGCCGGGATCATCTTGCTCAACACAATCAAGAATTGTATCAACTAAGAAATCAATAGCATCAATACAAGCATTATAAGATTCTCTTTGGGAGCTAAGATTCAAAAAAAGCAAATAAATTTTCGATTTGAGGATATCTAAAAACCCTTTAACTCCCTGTGTTGGTTCAATGAAGGAGTAGGCGAAATTTATCAAGTAATCACGTTGTTCAGCAGAAAAATTGTTCCAATCAGTTTTGATTTCTCTAGATTCTCTTTGAAAATATAAGGCAAGATCATCAAATTTTGCAGCAGAACTAACCTTATTGTCTCGAACTTGATAAATTTGATCAAAATCAATTAAAACTGCACTAGACATGATTAATACCTCTACTTGTATATAAATGATAGCCTTGAATACCAGACAGAATATTTATATATTCATCGAAAACTCAGGACTTTCCTGTAATTACTATACAATCCTTTACAAAAAAATTATATATATGTATATAAAATTACCAGAAATTACCAATCAAAACTTTAATTTTGAAATGATTCAATAGTCAAGCATTTTTCCTTGGGTGGGAGGAGTACACTTGGGAGGAGCAGCCAGGGCGGTTAAAACATTCACTATGCTTCAGTCTTTTTTGTCCCGAACAGCCCTCATTTTTTGTTCCGTTAGTTTAGCGGTTTTGACTGTTGCTTGTGATCAAGATCAGCATTCAAGAACAACTGGTGAATCTCAACAATCTTTGTCAACTGGAAGTTTGGCAGCAATCCGTTCTCCCGGTCAACGTAAACAACCGTTAGCTAGTCCAAAATCAACGCCAGGAGCATCTTCTCCCACCCAATTAAGTGCTTTAGAAATGGCGCTAGATAAAGCTGCTGGTGCTAAAAGTATCAGCCAATCCGCTGTATCTGTAGATGATTGGAATTTGGTGGTCAGTCAGTTGCAAGAGGCGATCGCTCTGATGAAAAAAGTTCGGCGCGATAGTGGTAATTTTTCCTTTGCTCAACGCCAAATCGTTGAATATCGTCGTCAAATTGCCTTAGCTCGCCAAAAATCTCGCCCTAGCAATTTAGCGTCTGACCGCACCCAACAGCAACCGGTGATAATTGATGTTCCCAAATCACAGACTACTGTGATAGTTTCCCCCAGTCCAACTGTTAAAGCCCTCAAACCATTGTTATCTAAGCCTAGTTTCCCACCATCAACCATTCTCCCCCGCAATAATGAGGTATTTATTGCCCCAATTAAGCGGCGAATTGGTGGTACACCGATTATTGAAGTTACCTTCAATGGTACACAGCGATTTGAAATGATTGTAGATACAGGTGCTAGTGGAACTGTGATTACTCAAAAGATAGCAGCGGCTTTAGGAGTAGTAACGGTAGGAAAAGCTAAAGCTAATACGGCTAGTGCTAAAGCTGTGGAATTTCCCATTGGCTATCTTGATTCCATAGAAGCCGGGGGGATGAGAGTAAATAAAGTTCCAGTAGCGATCGCTGGGACAGAATTAGAAACAGGACTTTTAGGACATGATTTTTTTGGTAACTACGATGTAACTATCAAACGTAATGTTGTCGAATTTCGTCCCCAAGCCTACTCAGAGGCTAATCCTTCAAAAATTCAATTAAATGTGCCAACTTTGTCCAGGGACTACCGCTTTGTAAAATTTCTTTAGCTAAAGTTACCCCTTGAGCATGATTTAACCAGGGAATTACACCTGCTACTTGCAATGCTAAAGAAGCATTTAGCGCGACTATGTCCTGTTGCGCTTGTGTTCCTTTCCCTTGTAAAACGTTTTGGAGAATAACCGCATTTTCTTGAACATTGCCACCTTTGACAGCGGTAATAGGCGCGGGTGTCACACCTACTTCTTGGGGATTAACAATAGATAAGTATACATTACCATCCTTTAAGATTGCCACATCAGTAATATTGCCTAAACCAGCTTCATCTAATTTTTCTCTACCATGGAGAACAATTGCTGTTTGTGTCCCCAAAAGATTTAATGCTTCTGCCATTGTCTCTATCAGTTTACGATCAAATACACCAATTACCTGACCAGTGGGATTCAGGGGATTTACCAAAGGACCGAGTAAATTAAACACTGTCCGCACTTTGAGATTTCGCCGTAATGGCGCAACAGATTTAAGCGCGGGATGCCAACCAGGGGCAAATAAAAATGTAATTCCTACCTCTTGGACTGCGGCTTGGACTTTTTCACTGGCCGCAGTCAAATTAACTCCCAATGCTTCTAAAACATCGGCGCTTCC
The DNA here is from genome assembly GCA_028658405.1 of Dolichospermum sp. ST_sed8. Classification (GTDB taxonomy): domain Bacteria; phylum Cyanobacteriota; class Cyanobacteriia; order Cyanobacteriales; family Nostocaceae; genus Dolichospermum. The sequence goes on from JAKOGY010000334.1 coordinate 2,745, forward strand.
CGTGAGACTGGAGGCAGAACGACTACCATGTTTAGCTACAGGTACACCAGCAGCAGCCACCACAAAGGCTACAGCGGTGGAAATATTAAAGGTTGATGCTCCGTCGCCACCTGTACCACAGGTATCAATTAACGGGACAAATGGGGTATTCTCGCTTTTATTTATAGGTACGGAAGACAGAGATTTTAATACTTGCGCCATTCCTGCCAATTCTTCCGCACAAATGCCTTTGAAGTTCAAAGCCATTAAAATCGCCCCTGACAGTTCTGGGGGAATCGTTTCATTTATCCATCCTTGCATCAATTCTCCTGCTTGGATGCGGGTTAATGATTGCTTTTCTAATAATTGTTTGAGTAAGTTAGACCAGGTGGTAGAATCCATTTTTGGGTTTTTGATAACACTGGATTAAAGAATAACATTAAATCATATCCCCGGGATCTAGAAATTACTAATAAATAGTTCTTTTCCTTTTTCGGCTGTTTTTTGTTTATAGTTGTTCATGCCATATTGTAATTCCCAACTAATAATATTTGCCCATTTAAAGTTTTCTCTAATTTCCGGGGAATCATCATAAGTAATTAACCAATTATGGGGACATTGTTTTAATATTTCTGCAAATTTTTGATGATTAAATCCTGTGTGCAAATCTCCTTTTTTACCATATAATTTAGATTTTTCAGCTTTGAAGTATGGAGGATCTAAAAATATAAATACGTCTTCTCCTGGTTCATTAATAAGATGGCTGTAATCTAAGTTGGTAATTTTGATATCTTCTGTTAGTATTATTTCTAATTTCTCCAGTCTATCTATAGATGAATTGGTAAATCTTTTATAAAAAGATTCTAGGGAAAACCCACCTGATTCTATTGTTCCTGAAAATGTAATTCTGTTGAGAACGAAAAAACGCACTGCTCTTTCTAAATCTGATAAGGTGTTAACATCAATATTAGCTAATTCGGTAAAGAGTAATTTTCCGTCTTGGGAATTTTCTTTAATTTGACGAACTTCGGAAACTAATTTTAATAAATCAGATTGTGCAAAATACCAAAATAGAAATAATTCTGGGTTTAAATCGTTAATAGCAATCTTTAAATCTGGGAATGTTTGTTTCAAGTGAATAAAGACAGAACCACCACCTACAAATGGTTCTCGGAATTCGGAAAACTTTTTTGGTAGATATTGAGATATTTGCTTTATTGCTCTTGATTTACCACCGGGATAACGGAGAGGACTTTTGATATTCATTTGATTCTTAGAGGTTGTTTGAAAACTTTTTCGTGTGGGATCTAACACCCGCAGATCCCCCTAAATCCCCCTTAAAAAGGGGGACTTTGAGGAATTTAGCCCCCCTTTTTAAGGGGGGTTGGGGGGATCTCGATTAATTCTGATACTTTTCAAACATCCTCTTAGTTACAGAAATGATAATATAAGTTTTATCTTTTAATATCTACAGCAAAATTAGCCCTCTTAAAAACTTACCAAATCAGATTATGACTCGTTCTGTACCCTATCAACCCTTGATATTCCGAATCCTACATGGTGTAACTGGAATTTTAGTAATTGGGGCAATCATTAGCGGATTCTTAGTTTACAATACTTTTGATAAAAGATTTGGATACATCCCAATTCCCAAAATCAATCCCATACAGGATATTCACGGGACATTTGGGGTATTTTTCTTGATTTTACTGCCATTTTTTGCTGTTTATAGTTTTCATGCTGGAAAAAAACGGCTATTACAAGCAGACTCTATCCAAAAACTTACTCAATTTGGTAAACCAATTTGGTGGGTAAGTGTGCAACGTTTAGTAAATACTAAAATGTTGTTTGCTGCTGTTTTAGCAGTAATATCTGGCAGAATGATGAAAGAAGAATGGCTACCTACAGGAGAATTTGATCCCACATTCCGCACCCTAAACTTTCACAGATCAAAAAAGCCAGCCAAGTAGTACATAATAA
>JAKOGY010000335.1 GCA_028658405.1 Dolichospermum sp. ST_sed8
TGTCATTATTTCAATCTCATGTTTTTAAACATGAGTTTTTCCTGTTCCGGTGTGCCTATTCCCTGTTCCCTCTGAATGACAACTAACTGGGATATGAAAAGAATAGAAGTTGAACAAAGAACCATTTTTGTGGGTTTAGCTGGTAGTCATGGTTATGGTTTAAACCGTCCAGAATCAGATTATGATTATCGAGGTGTATTCATTGCTCCTAAACGCTATTATTTAGGATTTGATAGTATTGAACAAAAGGATTCTGGTTGGGACGAACCAGGAATATTTCCATTTATAGATGGTAATGAAGATACGGTTATTTATGAATTAAGGAAGGTTATTCATTTATTGGCTGGTGCAAATCCCAATGTTTTAGAATTACTGTGGTTAACGAATTATCCTTTTTTAACAAATATCGGACAACATTTAATTAATCACCGCCATTTATTTTTGAGTAAAAAGGTAAAACATACTTATTCTGGTTATGCTTTTGCTCAACTTAAAAAAATCGAAACTCACCGGAAATGGTTATTAAATCCACCTACTAAAAAACCTCTTCCCTCGGATTTTGATATTATTGATGAAATTCCTTTAAGTAAAGATGAATTAAATGCTTTTCTGGAATATCTTTATCTTTTGATTAGGGGGAAAATTGAGTTTTTAGAAGAAGCAGAGCAGTTATATAAGTTATTAACAGCGGATATTGATTTTAAAGGTCTTTTAAAACAATATACTTTAGCAGATGAAACTTTAGAATATACGCAAAATTTAACTCATGGCCGTAAAGACTTTATTCGTCTGTTGCAAAAAAGTCAAAGTTATCAAATTGCTTTAAGAGAATGGAAGGCTTATATATCTTGGCAGGAAAATAGAAATCCCGCTAGAGCAGAAATGGAAAAAAAATCAGGTTATGATTTAAAACATGGAATGCACTGTATTAGATTGCTGCGGAGTGGTTTGGAAATTTTGCAACGGGGAGAAGTAACTGTAGATAGAAATTTGGCTGGTGATATTGATGATTTGAAAGCTATTCTTCGAGGTGATTATGCTTATGAAGAGTTGATGAAAATGGCAGAAGATTTGGTTGCTCAAATGGATATTTTTTATGAGCAATCTAGTTTACCACATCGTCCAGACTTAGAACAAATTAATGATTTGTGTATGGAGTTGGTAGAAATGCAAGGTTGGTAAAATTGAAAATTAGGTGATTGGTTTGTAACCATTTGGCAAATTAGCGAAGAAATCAACCGACATCAAAAAACCTCTATAATTGCCAGTAGATAGAGGCTTATTAAGCTAAACTGCTCATCCTTGGATTGGGCTTGGGGTATGCTGCTTGATGGTTGGTGGAGTATTTGCAGTTTACCTATTAATTGAAGTTATTAACTGGCTTTTCGTTGGGAGCTACTGCTGTTTTCGGAATTTCAATAACTGGGTTATTTAAAGCCACCATTAAAGGTGAATCTGCGGCTGCTGACTGTGTAGCTGTTGGTGTTAATTCTGTTGGTTGTGTTGTAGCAATTTCTAACATTCTGGAATTACCTGAGAATAAACCAGATATTGCCCCCAGAATACAAGCTGCTACGACTGCACCACCTAATGTCCAATTCAAGCGGTAACGGCGATCAACACGTGCTAAAACTTGATTAATTGTTGTTTCTGATGACTGAGAAGTTGTCGGAACAGGTATACTCTGCAAACCTTGTCGAAGATTTAATAGTCTTTTATACAAGCATTTGATCGAGACATCAGTTGACAGCCACTCTTCGACTTGCCTTCGTTCAGTAGCTGTGACTTCGCCATCTAGGTAAGCACTTAATAACTCGAAACAATCGCGCTTCTCCATATTTATAGTACCCGTTGATTCATTGTTGCTTCTCAATGGCAGAAAATATATATTTTCGTTGACAGTCCTTAATATTTCTTAAAATCTGCCATAGAATTGAGGAAACATGATGTAGATTGTAGAAATTCTCGGTAAGCGTAAAACTAAGTCCTTCGACAAGCTCAACAAACCAAGGCTTGGTTCTTTAAGAGTGTCAAGCATCTAAATAGCTTTGCAACTGAGTTTGTAATCTCGATCTGGCTCTAGCTATTCTAGATTTCACCGTTCCCAGAGAAACTCCGGTTATTTCGGCAATTTCCTCATAAGCCATGCCTTCAATTTCTCTTAAAACAATTGTAGTCCGAAAAACCTCCGGTAAATCAGCGATCGCTTCTCGCAACTGCTCATAAAATTCTCTGGTGGTCATTTCCTCATCTGGACTTGGGGTATCACCGGCAATTTCCCAGTCCATTTCCCCGTCATTTAACAATCGCGGAGCATCCAGTGATAGGGGACTAGCTACCCGTTTGCGTTTACGCAATTCATCATAAAACAAGTTGGTGGCAATCCGACTTAACCAACCCCGGAACTTAGCAGGTTCTTGTAGTCGGTTAATATTCCTATAGACACGAATCCAAACTTCCTGGGCTAAATCGGCTCTGTCAGACCAATCAGGGGCTAAATGATATAAAACTCGATCAACTTGAGTCTGATAGCGCCGCAACAGTTCTGAAAAGGCAGGACGGTCTGGACGCAATCCGACTTGACAGCGTAAAATGAGATCGTGGTTTGAGAGTTTGTCAACTGGCACCGATGCTGCTGGGTAGGTGGCATCAACTGTTGACCAAGATACACTAATGGATTGACTCATGGATCAGACTGGCGTTAAATCACTCCTCTCTATTAGACTTGATGATATGTCAAAAGTTCCTCAGTAAGGTGACGGATTTATAATCGGAACACAGAAATATATATAGAAAGGAGTTTTCAGGTTTTTATTCATCGTAGATTAGGTATGGAAAAATCAGGCAAAAGAAGACACGGATCAACTCTTTGTTAAATTAGGAATAACGATCAGATTGAGAACTGTCCACTAAATACTTGACTGGTAGTTATTAATGATCGATGATCAGTCACTTGTGGCCAAATATGTCAGGGATAAATAATAGGCGATGGCAATGGCAAGAAATGAATCTGTAGCGAGTATGGTCATGTTTCTCTGTTTTGGTACGGCAATTTTATCTCTGGCTGTCCATTGGCACAATATGAGAACAACAGGGCAACTAGATCCATCTGTATCCACGGAGGTTTATCCACAGGGTTCACCGGTGGAACTTGGGAACAGTGCAATTGCTGCTTCTGTACCTACCTCTCCCCAAAAATCTGCTGAATGGACAACACAGAAATCAAGTCTGGATGGTTTTACAGATCCAGTCAATCAGATCAAACAGTCAATACCAGGATTAAATAAAACTCAAGTGGTGGTGGATTTAAGCGATCGCCGTACCTATGTTTTTCGATATAATGAAGTAATAGCTAGTTACCCAATCGCTATCGGCAAAAAAGGCTGGGAAACACCAATTGGCAATTTTAAAATTATCCACAAAGAACACCATCCCATTTGGCGACATCCCATTACAGGTGCTGTTTATGATGGAGGTACTGATAGTCCTTTAGGAGATAGATGGATTGGTTTTTGGTCTGATGGCCGGTATGAACTTGGCTTTCATGGTACACCGAATGTTGATTTGGTGGGAGCGGCTGTTTCTCACGGCTGTCTAAGAATGCGTAATTCTGATGTGCGAATGTTGTATAGTCAAGTCAATATAGGTACACAAGTATCAGTTCGTGAATAAGAATATGGTAGAAGTTACCAAGTCAGGCTTCGCAGTGAGTGTCATTCGATAGCATAGCGTGGCGTTTGACTCGGTGACTCCTAGGCTTCACAAAAAGACTTATTTAGCAAACCCTGGTACAGTACGGCGTAAGTTAATGAACCATTCCGAGTCTGACAAAAAGCTTATGCTGTATTCATTCTAAATTCTAAATTCTAAATTCTAAATTCTAAATTCTAAATTCTAATAGTTATTTTTCCTCAAAATTAGATGCGTGAGTCTGGAGTAATGTACTAACTTGAGTTAAAACTTCATTACCAGTATTCTTGTTCAATGCTTGACGTTCTGGGAAGAAATTAGGTCTATCTAAATACTTATATATGGCTTCGCTGACTTGTTGGGATATTAAATCATCAAGGTCTGTTTTGGCTTTGTCTCGTTGATATTTCGCACCTTCTTCTGTCGTTGCATAGAGAGGAGGTAGTCTATTGAGAGCATAGGCGGTTATATCTCCCACATCTAGAGAACTTTCGCTGGTTACTTCAATTTCTGCTACTTTGGCAATTACGGTGGTTAGTACCAACTCTTCCATGACGTTGATAAATTGTTTGCGAGGTACTGCTACTACCTCACCAGTCAACAATGCACCCATAAGGCGATCTAAGGCCATGTACTCTTCGATTGACAATTCTGAAGCGTTATCGCAAATATGCCCAACTTCTGCTTCCATTGTCGGAGTCAAGTGACCATCTTCAAGAGCTTGTTGTACTATTTTTTCAATACTCATAAAACATTGTGGGTAGTGTGTAACAATTATAGGATGAAAGGATGTATTTCTGAATGGAAACATCAAATTTCCCATAGCTACTACCGCAGAGCGGAATTTAGAATGAATACAGCATAAGCTGTTTACAGATTCGGAATGGTTCATTAACTTGCGCTTACGCATTGATAAAAATACTGAATATATATGGCTTTAGAAACCACATTTATTGTAGGGGCGTATTGCTCTAGAAACCACATTTATTGTAGGGGCGTAT
>JAKOGY010000336.1 GCA_028658405.1 Dolichospermum sp. ST_sed8
TCCCCCTTTTTAAGGGGGATTTAGGGGGATCGGATAACGTTTAGCATCCTGTCTAGAGATGTGTGTACACCGTAGCCCTACAAGGGAGGGAAAAGGAGCAGCTTCTATGATTGGAGAGGCTTTGAACTTGGTTCTTTGTATGATAAAAAAGTCCAGCTTATAGCCGTTTTGAGTATAGTTTCATCCTGTTGTGTCAATCCAGGTAGGAAAAAATTATTCCCTAATTTTGAAATCTAGATTTGTTCAAGGTTTCAACATTTTATTTCTCATAGAAAAACCAAAACCTTGTTAAATCAGTAAAAGCCTTGATGAATAAGAGCTTCAAGTTTTTATCTTCCGACAGTGACATTACTAGGGTTACTTGAAAGCACGATTTATACCCTTTGGTAACTTTATAGTCCTCAACAAACTGCATTAAAGCCGCCAGATCCCCGACTTCTTGAAGAAGTCGGGGATCTATACTCAAAACGGCTTAATTATTTGATTTAAGCAGGTAAGGAACGCAAATTTAATAACCTGCAATTCTGACTTAACCTGAAATGGTGCGTTACGCTGTCGCTAACACACCCTACTTTTGCACTTTATTTAATTCATATTCCTTACTGTTTTTATCATTGCTGCTACTGTACCAGTGAGTCGTGCAAAGTGCTGCAAACTTATTGTATAGATAAATACTTATTGTCAAAATCAAGAAACTTAAGAAATAAATACATTGTTCTTAACCTGTTGTGGTAACTGTTCTTAACATAAGTATGATTATCTAAGTATTACTTGCAAAAACTAAATTAACCGATTAAGAGGTTTTATGACAACAGGTAATCATGTCATTTTCATGCACCCAGATGGAACTAGTCCATCTCATTATGCTCTTGCAAGATTTGTAGATAAGGGTCCTGATGGACGGTTGAATTGGGACAATATGTCCAATGCTGGTGTGTATCTGGGTCACATGGAAAACCAGTTGGGCGGCACATCTAACGCTGGTGCTGTTACCCACGCTACAGGTGCTAAAGTTTATGCTGAGTCTTTTGGTTATGAACTAGGGAATTTACCCATCACATCCCTTTCTGGAACTACCAAAACCATTGTTGAAGAAGCTAGAGATGCAGGTAAAGTTACCGCCCTAGTTCAATCTGGCGCTATTTTTGAACCTGGTACAGCCGCCTTTGTTGCCAAGACACAGCAAATTACTAACGCCAATGGAAGTATCACCGTACCTCGCGCCCAATCTGCGGAAATTGCCAAACAGGTAATTAACTCAGGCGTTGACTTTATTATGGGTGGTGGTGAACTGAACCTTCTGCCCGTTGGTACAAATGGTTTTCACGGTACTGCGGCTCAACTCGATGCTCTAAGCACCAATTCTTTAATACGCCCCACGGAAAACCTAATTGAACTGGCAAAGAGCAAGGGTTACACAGTTGTTTACAATGAAGACCAACTCAATGCTTTGCTGGCTTTGCCTGTAGCACCAACTAAAGTGTTGGGTGTATTTGCACCTATTCATACTTTTAACGATCGCCCTGAAGAAGTTTTAGCAGCGAACAATTTACCACTATATCTGGCTACAGCACCCACCATTGCCGAGATGCTGAATGTAACCCAGAAGTTGATGGAAAAACACCCCAACTTCCAGAATGGTTCTATTGCCATTGTGGAAGAGGAAGGTACAGACAACTTCGGGAATAACAACAACGCTGCTGGAACTTTAGAAGGATTGCGCCGCACAGATGCAGCCATTGGTGTAGCAATGGACTTCATTAAGAAGTATCCCAACACCTTGATGGTGACTGCTGCTGATAGCGATGCTGGTGGTTTACAAGTAGTCGATCCTCGCACTCCTGGAACAAATCTAGGTAATATTAATAATAATCCCACCACCACTGCTCGCAACGTACCTCTAGACGGTCAAACAGGAGCTAACACTTTACCTTTTGTCGCTGCTCCAGATGCTAATGGTGATGTGTTTGGGTTTGGTGTTGCCTGGGCGGGTACACCCGACTTTAGTGGTTCAATTGTTTCTAAAGCTCATGGTCTCAATGCAGATAAATTACCTGCAACTCTAGACAATACCAAGATTTATGAGTTGATGTACGAGACTCTATTCAATATTGAATTGGTATCTCGGAATCCTGACCCCACAACCGCCCCCAAAGCTACCAAGTCAACTGGGAATGTGATTTTTATCCATCCAGATGGTACAAGTCCTTCTCACTACATGGCAACCCGCAATGTTGATCTTGGTCCTGATGGTAGGCTCAACTGGGACAAAATGTCAAATGCCGGTGTATATCTAGGACACATGGAAAACCAGTTAACTGGTACTTCCAATGCAGGGGCTGTCACCCATGCTAACGGTGTGAAAGTATTTAACGAGTCCTTTGGTTTGAATCAAGACCAATCTATTATTACTCCTGCTTCTGGTAAAGTTGGCTACACAATTTTAGAAGAAGCGATCGCTGCTGGTAAAGCAACCGCCCTTATTCAATCAGGTCATATTGGTGAGCCTGGAACAGCCGCTTTTGCTGCTGCCACTACTAACCGTGTTGGCAATACCATCCGCGCCCGTGATAAAACAGCCGAAATTGCCGAACAGGTAATTCGCTCTGGCACTCAAATCATCATGGCGGGGGGTGAAGTTTATCTACTACCTAAGGGTACTACTGGCTTCCACGTTACTACCCAAATTGATGCTGCTTTCAGTGATTCCGAAGATCGCCCCACCACTAACCTGATTGATTTAGCAGAATCTTTGGGTTATAGCGTGGTTTACACGGAAGAGGAAATGAATACTGTTGTAGCCAGTGCTACTGCTTCCACGAAGTTGCTGGGAGTCTTTGCTGCTAACCACACCTTTAACGATCGCACTGAAGAAGCACTAGAACTCAACAGTGCCAATCCTCAGCCCCTATATATAGCTACTGCGCCCACAGTGGCAGAGATGCTAGATGCGTCTTTAAAAATTCTCAGCAAAGACCCTGATGGTTTCTTTGTAGTAGTGGAAGAGGAAGGTAGCGACAACTTTGCTAATAACAATAATGCAGTCGGCACTATTGAAGCTGTTCGCCGCGCTGATGCAGCGATCGGTGTAGCCATGAACTACGTCAACACCAAAGATCCTAATACTTTGGTGATTACAGCCGCAGATAGCGATGCTGGCGGATTGCAAGTATTCCAATTCGAGCCTTACACCCGTCCCGCTGGCAACTTTACCCCCAACAACCCCGCACTGGCAAATACTGAGCCTAGTGCGCCATTTATCGCTGTTAACCCCACCACAACTAATACTAACCGTGCAGTTTTGGATGGTGTTAACGGCAGCACAGGTACAGCAGAAGCACCTTGGAAACCCTTTGCAGCAAAAAGCAGCATAGATGGAGCGATGGGTAACTTTGGTGTGGCTTGGGTCGGTACTCCCGATTTCCCCGGTAGCATTGTTTCCAAAGCCTATGGGATGAATGCCGAAAAGTTGCCTAGCACCTTGGACAATACCGAAATCTATGACCTCATGTACGAAACCATGTTTGGTATTAAGGCTTTTGATTTCGCCGCAGCGACTTACTCAGTCACAGAAGGTAATACTCCTGGCTTCTCTACTAACGCGACAGTCCGGATTAATCGTCAAGGCGATCTATCCAGCACCAATACCGTACAACTACAATTGACTGACGGTACAGCCAAAGGTAGTGCTGCTGCTCCCACCCAAGACTTAATTAAAGGATCAAGCAGTTCGGCAACATCTTATATTGTTCCCACCGCATTAGGTGTGAATTTAACCTCCATTCTCACAGTTGGAGATTCAGTCAACAACAAACCAGACGGTATTACACCCTATAGATTAGCGGGTATTCCCGATGGTTTAGGAGCCTTCGACAACGGTGATGGCACATTCACCCTGTTAGTAAACCATGAAATTGGTTCCACGAACAGTGTTATCCGCGCTCACGGTTCTGCGGGAGCATTTGTTTCCAAATGGGTGATCAACAAATCCGACTTATCAGTTGTAAGTGGTAGCGACCTAATTCAAAGCGTAAACCTCTGGAACGGCACAGGGTTTACCCAAGGTACCACAGCATTTGGTCGTTTTTGTTCTGCGGATCTCGCTCCTGTTTCAGCTTTCTACAACAGTGCTACCGGATTGGGTACTCAAGAACGCATTTTCCTAAACGGAGAAGAAAGTGGTGCGGAAGGTCGTGCCTTCGGTAACATTGCCACAGGTGCAAACGCTGGAACCACTTATCAGTTGCCTTACTTGGGTAAATTTAGTTGGGAGAATGCCGTAGCTAGTCCAACTGCCAGTAACAAAACCGTAGTAGCTGGAACTGATGATGCTACTCCTGGACAAGTTTACTTCTACGTTGGAGATAAAACTAATACAGGAACAGACATTGACAAAGCCGGATTGAACAACGGTAACCTGTATGGTGTTGCTGTTCCTGGATTGACACTTGAACTTGCCACAACAGCCTTGGTAACTGGAACCCGCTTCACATTAGCAGACTTAGGTAATGTTGCCAATACAACCGGAGCAGCCCTGCAAACCCAGAGCGTTGCCGCTAATGTGACACAGTTTGGTCGCCCTGAAGATGGTGCTTGGGACCCATCAAACCCCAATGATTTCTATTTCGCTACCACCGGT
>JAKOGY010000337.1 GCA_028658405.1 Dolichospermum sp. ST_sed8
GACAACTCAATCATAACACAATATTGAAGGCGAATAAATTCGGCATTTGTCGGTTTTCCCCTTCGGTCTGAAGACGTGAAGCTCCCAACCTTCCCGTGTTCCTCTGGTGGGGTGGGCTTATGGACCAACCACCATAATGATTAATTTTCTGGTAAAGTCAGAATTTCCACCCCATCTTCTGTTACAGCAATGGTATGCTCAAATTGAGCAGAAAGTAAGCGATCGCTTGTTACCGCAGTCCAACCATCATTCAGCATTTCCGCCTCATGAGTGCCTTCATTAATCATCGGTTCAATCGTGAACACCATGCCGGCTCTAAGTTTCTTCCCTCTGCCCCTAATGCCATAATGGGGAACGTCCGGTGCAGTATGGAAAATATGACTAATGCCGTGACCGACAAAATCCCGCACCACAGAAAAGCCGAAAGACTCAGCATACTCTTGAATCGCTGCCCCAATATCCCCAATTTTTGCCCCTGGTTTTACCTCAGCAATTCCCAAACGCAGACACTCTTGAGTAACTTCTACTAATTTCTGTGCCTTTGGACTAGGATTACCAACGAGAAATGTTTTTGATGTATCACCATGATAACCCTCAACAATGGGTGTAACATCTATATTAATAATGTCCCCATCCTTGAGAATTTGTTTTGCATTAGGAATACCGTGACAAATCACCTCATTCACACTGGTACAAATTGACTTAGGAAAACCCTTGTAACCTAAAGGAGCGCTTTTTGCTCCGTTCTGTAGAGTCCATCTTTCCGCTTCATCATTCAATTGCAGGGTACTTACACCTGGTTTAACCAAAGGTTCGAGATGTTGTAACAACTTAGCAGCCAAGCTGCCAGCACGACGCATTTTTTCGATTTCTCGCTGGGATAAAATGACAATGGTTTCTATTTTCATCAATTTTCTATCTACTCTTTTAAAAATATAGTTAATCCAGTGATTGCCGCCCTGTTGGCAGCATCTGCTACCTTCAGAGTATACAAGCTTTGTTCTGGGGTGATATATAAAGGACTACCATCAAATAGATAATCTAATACCATAGTTGTATCTTTGGCAAATAAACCCCGACGAGTACCAACTTCAATTAACTTTGTTCCTGCTGCTGACACCAACATTCCGGTATCACCATCCAGGATTATCTCCCCTTTTGCGCCTTGAACTTCTAATTTGCGTTCTGACTGCCATAAAGTTTCACCCTTGCCATAAATTACCTGTGCCAATAATCCACTGTCAAAGCATAACTGGGCTGAACATAAACAGGTTTGGTAATAATCAGGCTGGGTTTCCCAATATCGTTGGTGACAGTTGACGGTGAAGACTTCACCAAACAAATCAATCAACCGATTTAACCGCGATAATGCCCCAATCAGAGGAAAGCCAAACATTTCATGATCATAAGTCCACTTGCGCGGGGCTGGGTGCTGGGGATTCAGGGTACTATAACGGACATAAAACAAATCACCAATTTGGTCTAAGTGTTGTTTTAAGGTTTCATGCCAACCCCCCAATAATTCAATGTGTTCGACGTGTAACAGTTTGTTGACTTTTTTCGCTAAAGCAATTAGTTCTTCAGCTTCTTTCACATTTACAGATAGAGGATATTCAACAATGACGTGCTTACCGCTAGATAGGGCAGCATGAGCAATTTTACCATGATCTCGATTGATGGTGCAGATGACCACCAGATCTAAATCTTCCCGTTCTACTAGCTGTTGCCAAGAATTTATAACTTCAATAGCGTATTCTTGGGCTAAAGCCGCTGTCCTTTCAGGATTTCCAGCGATAGCGATTAAATTAGTTCGAGGATCTTGTCGTAATGCCTCAGCCCTGAGTTTAGCCGCATAGCCAGTACCTACTAAACCCACCCTGAGACTGTTTGTAGATAAGGGTGACTCGTTATTATACATGAATTTATCACCAGTTTTCAATGTTTCCTAATTAATGCCATGAAAAAACCAGTATAAGGAAATGTCAGATACTGCCATCCTATAAGTACCACATATTTTCCACAGCCGTACTCACCAAGATGCACTTTGACATCTATCCCAGCGGGTATTTCATATAACTAAAACTTATGAGTAATAAGTAACTAAATTTCATTACTAATCGGGGTTGATTTTCTGTCATAACTTTTAACTTTTCCCTTAGTATCAGAATTGAAGCAAATTTAAACCAGCGGCTAATCCCATCAGAATAGCTGTAAAATGTGTTTGAAAATAGCTGATACTGCCGATTTCACAAGAGAGGATAATTAAATGGCTAGTTACAAAGTTACTCTAATCACCCCAGACGGTAAGCAAGAAATTGACTGCGAAGAAGATACCTATATTCTGGATGCAGCGGAAGAAGCTGGACTTGACTTACCCTACTCCTGTCGTGCTGGTGCTTGCTCAACCTGTGCAGGTAAAATCATCTCTGGTACTGTTGACCAATCTGATCAATCTTTCTTAGATGATGATCAAATCCAAGCTCAATATGTATTGACTTGTGTTGCTTATCCCACTTCTGATGTCACCATCGAAACCCACAAAGAAGAAGACCTTTACTAAGCTTTAGTACAAAAAGGGGATTGGGGATTGGCTACTGAGTAGGAGTTTTACCAGTTCCCCAATTGCCTCCTACAGGTTGGCATAAATAGGACAACTAAGCTGTTACCCATTCAAATTGTATAACCTGTTAGGAGTTTAAATATTGTGGGGTGGGCATCCTGCCTGCTTTGAATGTTTAAATTAGGTGCAAAAAGCCTAATTTATTTCTGCCCTGGGGGACTACTTCCTTTAATTTTAGTGCCAGGATAATAAAACTCTAGAATTTTGGCACTAGACCAACCTAACTTGGCTAAATTCTGAGCGCCTGTTTGACTCAAACCGACTCCATGTCCTAAGCCACCACCAATAAAAGCATATCCCCAAATATCTGTTTGTCCTTTATTCAACGGTTGAATGTAAAACAGCGTGCTAATAGGGGCTGCGAAGGCACTCCGCACTTCATCTTTTTGTAAGGTGAAAACACCAATATCTGTTTTAACAGCCAGTTTTAAAATCCGGCCGCTGGAACTACGTTCAACCACAGACATAGCCTGAATTTTCTGGAATTTGCTATCAGGGCTTTTTTTAGCCTGTAAGAATTTTTGTAAGTCTTTGGTAATTTTATTGATGTCCGTTTCTCTGTGCCAACGGAATACATCCCATTTACTCTCGTTAAATCCGGCTTTAAGGGCAATAAATTTCTGTAAGTTCTGATCATTTGCGAGATTTTGACTCGACAAGTTCCAAAGGTTTTGATTAGGAGCATCTATGACTGGTTTTAGATATGGACGATCTTCACCATTCCAAATGTCACTAAAGTTAGCAGTTACACCACCTGTAGTAGAAGAATACAAAGCATCCACTATTTCGTTATTATAAGTCAGTACCTGACCTCTAGTAAAGGCGATCGCCTGATCTGTGTTTTTGGCAACTCCGCTGAGTCCTTGATAAACTTGACAGTGAGTGTCAGCACATAGTTGATAATTATCTACCGCAAATCTGCGGACATTTCTTAAAGCATAGGTGCGAGCAATAATCGCTTGTGCCTCTAAGGCCGCCATTGGCGCATCTGTACCAATTTCATGGGGTAAAACTCCCCGCACATATGTTTCTAATGGTACTGTATTAACTAAGGTATAATGTCCATAGGCGTTGGGTTGCAAGGTTATTTTTCCTGGATAAATCCGCTTTTGTGGGGATTTATCATCTGTATTGACTTTGATTGAATCTTTACCCGCAGTCACTTCTAAATAATTTGGACTATAATTTTTACCATTGACTACCCAAGTAATTTTTGGGACTTTGGGCAAAATGTTGGTTGCTAAGTAAGCATTTTTGTCACCGGATGTTTCTATACTTTTTAAGAGTAAGCGGCGAATGAAAGGCGTACTGTAAACGTCCCGTTTTGCCCATACTTGCCAGCGTTCTGGTTGGGATATTTCCACTTTTATACCTTGGGAACGCCAGCGGTTGGCGCTATCTTCTGCTGTTTCAAAGGTGCGAAAGTCACCCAAAACTAATACTTCCTGAACCACTGCTTGGGTTAAGGGTTCCATGACTGTTATTAACTGGATGGGTTTGTCTGTGACTAGGGTTTGCTGCTGAGTACCCACTGCAAATTTTAATGTTAAGCGATCGCCTTTTGTGGCAGCTAATTCTAACTTGTCCGTGGGTTTAGCCCCAAATCGTTGGACAATGCCAATTTGCAATTCTACATCCCGGTATTTACTCACGGGTTCTGAAGCGGCAGCTAGTCCTAATAGGCATACGGTGGTGATTAATCTGTAGGCAGAACGCCAAATAAATATTTTCATGAAGACTTAATCTGCCGTTGGAGAGATTGGGAATTTGTTATACTCTTTCGCTTATACGCTTTCTATATTATCATTACGTCTTTTTTTCTGCACAGTTGCAAACTGAAGTCATTATGAGTGTGGTTTATTTTCCAACTTTTTAGATCCCCCCTAACCCCCTTAAAAAGCTACGGTGTACACACATCTCTAGACAGGATGCCAAACGTTATCCGATCCCCCTAAC